>JBCCAJ010000230.1:0-5067 GCA_039814845.1 Pseudomonadota bacterium
ATCCGCTCGGGCACCGTGGCCGATGCGGCCAGCGTGAAGATGCCCAAGCGCATCCCCTATCACATCGCGATGGAGATGCTGCTGACCGGCCGCTGGCTGGACGCGGAAGAGGCCGCGCGGTGGGGGTTCGTCAACCGCGTGATCCCGGCCGCCGATCTGATGGCAGAGGCCCGCGCGCTGGCTGACCACCTCGCCTCCGGCCCGCCACTGGTGTACGCCGCGATCAAGGAGATTGTGCGCGAGGCCGAGGCCATGACTTTCCAGGACGCGATGAACCGCATCACCAAGCGCCAGTTCGGCACGGTGGATACGCTCTATGCCTCAGAGGATCAGTTGGAAGGCGCCAAGGCCTTCGCAGAGAAGCGCGATCCGGTTTGGAAAGGGCGGTAGGGCGCTAGCTCTGACGGGCTGCATCTCCGCTGACAGCCAGCCGGTTGATCCCCAGATCTGACAAGGCCTGCACGAGCGCCTTCAGGTCCACCTCTTGCACCGTGCTGACGTCTTTGATGGCCATCCCGGCCGCGACGCCCGTGGCCTGCCCCATCGCCATGCATTGCGGCATCCCCCGGACAGAAGCAAACGCCACAGGATCCGCACAGATCAAACGACCCGCGAACATCAGATTGGCAACGTGTTCCGGCAACAGCGATCGGAACGGAATGGTGTAGAATTCTCCTGCCCCGATCGCGGCCTCGTGGGTCATATCGCCTTCAGCGCGCATCACATCGTCCACCGGATTGTCACAAGCCACGATCCCATCCTCGAACTTGGTGGCGCGTGCCAGATCATCGCCTGTTACGCGATACATACCTTGCAGCTTGCGCGTCTCCCGCACGCCCGCATTGGGCGATAGCTGGGTCATGAAAGCGTCCTCAAACCCCGGCACATCGGAGCGTAGGAACTGCGCCAGTTGATGGCATCGCCGGCGGCCTTCCTGCGTGGCCTCCGCAACTGCGGCCGGGTCTGTGCCATCCACACCGCGCACATGGACAGAATTGCAGAACACATCGCCCCGGTGAAACCCGCGCATCAGGTAAAGCTGCGCCAGATCGGGATGCAGCCGCCCCTCAGCCACGCCACGCTTGGCATAGGCGGTAAAATACGGGTCCGGATCCGCAAAAGCACGATCCCAATCAACGCCCAGCATGTGAAAGGAAATGGTGACGGCCATCATGTTGCCCTGCGCATCCCCCAACGCATAAGGCACGCCCGCCTTGGCCGAAATATCGCCATCCCCCGAACAATCAACCACAATGCCCGGGCGGATCGTGAAGCCCCCGTGTCGGTCTGAACAGTCCACGGCCGCGATCCGCGCGCCCTCCATTTTGGGCGCATGAGCCATGGCACCCAGATGCAAAGTGACCCCCGCCTCGCGCAGCATCTCAAACATCGTCAGCGTGGCAATATCGTGATCATAGATGATCTCCGGCCCGAAATTCGCAAGCGTGCTAGGCCGCTTTTCCGCCGCTGGCGGCTCCATCGCCTCCAGCCGCGCAGTCAGCTCTTCCAGGATCCCGCCGATGATCCGATCCACCGGATAGCCGCCACCACAGGGCATACCGGGGCAAAACGCCATGACACCGCCCACCTTGGTGGTGGCCTCAATCAGCGCCACTCGCAGCCCCTGCCGCCCTGCCGCGACCGCCGCGCCGAAACCCGCCGAACCGCCGCCGATCACGAGGACATCGGTTTCAAACTGTCGCTGTGTCATAGGTTCAGCCTTCCTCAAAACCTGAATTGGGGGCTAGCCCCCAAACCCCCAGGATATTTTTTCGCCAAAAGAAACTGAGACCTGCGCCCTGGCTTCTTTTGGCCTTAAATATCCCCGCCGGAGGCATTGAATCTTTATACAACGTCGACCCGCAAAGCCTTCGTCCCAATCTCTCCGACAAAGGCAGCCACCTGATCGTGCAGGACCGCCCGCGCCTCCTCCGCCACGGCCGCGGGCAGATCCAGCAACTCCCCCTTTCGCGCCACCACCGTCAGCGCTCGCGACAGACCCGCCACCGGCAGCGGGCAAATGCGCAGCGCCATGTTTTCGACCATCCCGTCGATCAGCAGGGTGGGCGTCAGCAGGCTGAACCCCATGCCCTGCGCCACACACGACGTGATCATCGAGGACCGATCCGCCTGAATAACGCGCCCCGGTTCAAATCGCAGACGGCGCAAATGTTGCATGATCAGCCGCCCCGCATAGGTGGAATTGGCAAACCGGACGAGAGGCAGGCGCGCTTGCACCGCCTCAAGACTGTCCACCGGGCCGGTATACGTCGCGGGCAACACCAAAAGAAAACTCTCGCGCAAGACATCGTGGCGCTCCAACCCATCCAGATCAAGGAACGGATCGGACGTGATCGCCAGATCGGCTTGTTTGGTCCGCAAAAGCCGTTCGTGATCCCCGCTTTGACCGGCATGGAGTGTCATATCCTCAACACCGTAGCGATCCTTCACAAGCGTGATCAAAGGCGCGGTCAGCGTGGTGGCCACCGACGCCTGCACCCCCACGCGCAGCATGGAAATGGCCGCCTGACCAGTCCGCCGCATCTCGCTTTCCATATCGACCATAGCTGAAAGGATACGCACCGCCTGTGCATGCAGCCGCGCGCCCGCCAGCGTCAGCCGCGCAGGCCGGGTGGACCGATCCAGTAAACTTACACCGAACTCCCTCTCCAACCCGGCGATATGTTGGGACGCGGCAGGTTGGCTTAGGCCCAGAAGTTTCGCGCCCGACCGCATCTGTCCGGTCTCCGCCACAGCCACCAAAACCTCAAGGGAGCGGATCATGCCGGGGCTGAATTGGCGAGGGGAGGTCATGGCGCAAAGCTTAGTATCAATTTTTTTAATACTAACAGCTTTTCATGGACGGCTGTCAATCGCACAGCGTAGCGTTGCCTCATGAATACGCCACGCCCTCCTCGCCGCCGACCGCGCAAAGCCACCGCAGCCGCAGCCGCACCCCGCGCGCCCTATCTGCGCCGTGCGCTTGCGCCCATGCCGGTGCTAAGCATCGAGGGGCTGGAACAGATTGAGGCCAATGCTGATGAGATCCTCGCCGAGACGGGGATGGAGTTTCACGACGACGCGGAAATCCTCGACATCTTCGCCCAAGCGGGGTGCGACGTCGACGGCACGCGGGTGCGCTTTGAACCCGGCTTTTGTCGGAACACCATTCAAGCCACAGCGCCCGCGCAGTTTGGGCAGCAAGCGCGCAATCCCGAAAACAACGTGGTCATCGGCGGCGATGCAAGCGTGCTGTGCCCCTCCTGGGGTCCGCCCTTCGTGCATGATCTCGATCAGGGCCGACGTTATGCAGCCTATGATGATTTCACTCGGCTCGTAAAACTGCACCAAACGCTACCCTGGCTGCACCATTCCGGCGGTGTGGTCTGCGAACCTATCGACCTGCCTGCCAACAAACGCCATCTGGACATGCTCTATGCCCATATCCGTTGGTCCGACCGCTGTTTCATGGGGGCTTTCATAGGCGAAGAGCGGGCGGGCCACGCCGTGGACATGGCGCGCATCGTGTTTGGGGACACCGATCAACCCACCCTCTATGCCGTCTGCAACACCAACGCGCCGCTGGTGATGGATGCCAATATGTCGGGCTCTCTCAAGGTCTATGCCCGCGCGGGTCAGCCCGTGGCCTGCACGCCATGGGTGCTGACGGGTGCGATGTCCCCCACCACTGTGGCGGGCACGCTGGCGCAGGTGTTGGCCGAGGCTCTGGCCACCCTCACCCTTGTCCAACTCATCAACCCCGGTGCGCCCTGCCTGATGGGGTCCTTTGCCTCCACCATGTCGATGCAAACCGGCGCACCCACCTTTGGCACGCCAGAGGCCGGACTGATGGTGCTGGGCGCGGGTCAACTGGTGCGTCGGCTGGGCGTGCCCCTTCATACGGTGGGCACACTGTCCTCGTCCAAACTCCCTGATGGTCAAAGCCAGCAAGAGGCCGCCTGGGGCCTGATGATGTCGCTCTTTGCCGGGGCCAATCTGGTCAACCACGCCACAGGTTGGCTGGAAGGCGGGCTGGTGACGTCATTTGAAAAAACCATGCTTGATCATGACCTTTGCGGCAAACTCGCCCGGTTCTTCCGCGGCATTGACCTGTCTGAAAATGCCCAGGCCATGGAGGCCATCGCAACCACCGGCCCCGGCAGTCACTTTCTGGGGTCCGAACACACCCAAACCAATTTCATGTCCGCCCTCTTCCGCCCCTGGATGCCAGATGATGCCTCTTTTGAGCAATGGCAATCCCAGGGCAGCCTTGATGCCGCCACCCGCGCCAATGCCCGCTGGAAGGAACAATTGGCGGGCTATGAAGACCCAGGCCTAGACCCGCAAATTGATGCGGAATTGCAAGACTACATTGCCATGCGCAAGTCCGAGCAACCCGACCGGGATTACTTCTGATGGGCCGTATCGTCATCATCGGTGGCGGCGCCATCGGGCTGTCTATCGCTTACCATTTGGCGCAGCGCGGCGCGCGGGATGTTGTCGTGCTCGAACGCAACCAACTGACCTCCGGCACCTCATGGCACGCCGCCGGGATCGTGGGGCCACTGCGCGCCACGCCCAATATGACGCGTCTTGCCAGCTACGCGCTGGACCTTTTCCCCCGGTTGGAAGCAGAGACCGGGTTGTCCACCGGCTACAAGCGCACCGGCGGCTATTGGTTGGCGCGCCGTCCCGAGCGTTTGGCGGAACTGCACCGCATCGCCGATCTGGGCATCACCCAAGGCCTCACCCCGCGTATGATCGACACCCAAGACATCGCCATGCCCGGGCTCAACCTCACGGATCATGCAGGCGCGCTACATGTGCCTGAGGACGGAAATGTAAACCCGGTCGACCTCTGCATGGCCTATGCCCGCGGCGCCAAGGCGAAAGGGGTCGAGATCCGCGAAGGTGTGGAGGTGACGGGCATCCTGACCAAGGCGCACCGCGCCAAAGGGGTCGCCCTGGCAGATAACACCAAGATAGAAGCCAACACCGTCATCCTCGCCACCGGGGCATGGAGCCGGGAACTGGCCGCAACTGCCGATGTCCCCCTGCCCCTACAGG
>JBCCAJ010000027.1:0-12921 GCA_039814845.1 Pseudomonadota bacterium
TCTCTGATCTCTGAATTGGCTCGTGCGTTGCGTTGCTCGGCGGTGCCGATCTTTCCCAGTCTAACGAAGGAAGGGCAAGAAGGCGGAGGTGACGACGTCAACTTTAGCCTTGGTGCAGTCCCAATGTTCTTGCAGTTCAAGTTGTCGGAACACCTGAAAACCAACAATGCCAAGGAAGCAAAGCATCCAAGCGGTTTGATTTCTGCCTCTTCAAGCCGTCCAGCACGATCCCGATCTTGTCGTCCGCTGAAAACTGCTTACGCCCGTCTCATCGATACGGCGTGTCCACTGCCGGGCTGCTATACGCGCGGTGCACCGCAGGCGTTTGACAACTGAGTGATCCTTGGCAAGTCTGCACCAATCGGAGTTACATAAGGGGGCGGCTGATATGTTTGCCAAAAGGTGGGGCACGTCTTTGCACCTTGGTCTTGCGGCATTCATCTTGCTGTGTGCTGCCAGTGGCATACGTGCCCAGTCGGTTCAGGAAGAGTGGCAGCAACTGACCGATCAAACCATAGCCCTGTACAACGCCGCCCGTTTCGAAGAGGCGGAAGAGACGGCTCGAACTGCACTCGGCATCGCGGAAAGTCAGATGGCGGATAAGCTGTCCGAATTGGGATCAAGCTACAACAACTTGGGTGCCATCCTGTTCAATCTGGGTGACTTTGACGGTTCGGCCAAGTTTCACCGCCGTGCCTTGGACACGCGAGAAAAGATGTCGCCGTCCGTCCCAAGCGAAATCGCAATGAGCTATGAAAGCATCGCAGATGCCGAAGCGGGCGCCGGGCGCTTCAAGGAAGCCGCGACATTCTATCGTCGCGCCGTGCAATCCAAAAAAGCCCTTGGTCACGACCTGTTTTTTGTAACCCGATCTCTGGGCTATGCACTGATGCAAATGCCGGACCGATCTTTGGCGGAAACCGGAGAGGCGCATGACGTTCTTCGGCGCAGCCTTGAATTGTGGGGCGACCGGCGGGATGGCAACCCTCAGGCATACGCGTCCGATCTGATCAATACCATTCAGCTTGCCAATGCCGCAGGGCGCGGCGCGGAGGTCGTGGCGCTGGCGCAAGACTTGGTCGATCTCCGGACAGCAGAGAACCCGCAGGACCCGGTCGAATTGGGTTGGGCCCATCGCTACCTTGCCGGCGCGCTCAAAGCGCAAGGAGATACCGCCGGGGCAGAGCGGTCCTATTCTGACGCGATCACCCAGATGGAACAGGTGGGCAACGGGATCAACAAACACGTGAGCGATTTCAGCTTCAACCTGGGTGACCTGTTGGAAGGACTGGGTCGGTTTGAAGATGCAGAAACGGCCTACCGTCGCGCCCTTTTCGTTGAGCATCAGCTTTACGGGGATGAACACGAAGAAACGCTGCGCACGTATAATCGCCTTGGTCTGTTGCTTGTCTATGATGGCCGATACGGGCCTGCCGAAGCATTGCTGCGGCGCGGCCTTGGGATTTCAGAGGCTTTGTACGGCAAGCAAGGCGGCTGGACAGCGACGCTTGCCGACAACCTGGCCCTCGCCCTAAGTGGGCAAGACAAATTTGACGAGGCCATTGCCCTTCATCGTCGGGCGCTGGCCATACGCGAACACATCTACGGTCGGTTGGACGCCAGCACATCCAAGACCATCAATAACCTCGCCCTCGCATTGCGTCGGAACGGGCGCGATGATGAGGCGATGGACCTGTTCCGCGAGGCGCTGGCCATAGACCGGGAAACCCTACCGGACGGCAGTTGGGAGATTGGCGTCGCGCTGAGCAATGTGGCAGACGGCTTGGTGGCTCAAGGTACGCCTTCAGCCCTTACTGAGGCTTTCGGGCTTTATCGTGAGGCGTTGGAGATATCGCGCAAAAATTACCCCGCGCAGCATCCCGACATTGCAAGCAATTTGGACGGCTTGGCAATGATCGCACGGCGCGCGACGCTTTATGATGACGCGGCCGCCTATTTCGAAGAAGCGGTTGCAATCTACAGCGCGCCGCAAAACCGCGCCACTCTGGCAGAGAATGCCGTGGTTTTTGATGCCGCGGCGGTCCATTTGTTCGCGGTCAGCCCGGCCCGCGTGGCCGATGCATTTGAGATCGCCCAGTGGCCTATGCAAACGGCTGCGAGCAAGGCAATTGCATCCTCCGCACAACGCGTGGCAGCCGGTGATCCGGAATTGGCCAGCATCGTGCGTGAGCTGCAGGACCTGACCGCGCAGAACACGGCATTGAACGAACAGACTCTTTTGTCCTTTGGCGGTGACGATGAGGCCAAGCCCGAACAGTTGGCCGCGAAATTGGCGCGCAATGAGCAAAACATCGCGGATATTCAGGCAGAGCTGAACGACCGTTTCCCAGATTATTCGCAATTTCAAGGTGGTGAACCTGCCGGCGCACGCGATGTGGCGGCGGCGTTGCATCCCGATGAGGCGTTGGTGTTCATTCGAACAGGCCATACGCGCAAAACCGGCGACAAGGTTCCCGGCCTTTTGTTCGTTGTGACGCCGGATGGGATGGTCACAGCAACAGAGCTGGAATGGGGATACACGCTGCAACAGGATGCACGGGCGCTACTGTGTTCTGTTCAGTCTGGGGTTGAGGGATGCCCGGACGCGTCGTTCATGGCGGATCTGACACGCGGTGCCTTCAACATGAATACGGCGGACGGCGATGTCGTGGCCGCCAAGGCATTCAACCTGCCCTTGGCGCATGATCTTTACAGGCGCACTTTGGGCAAAGTGGCCAACCGTTTGAAAGGGTCCAAAAGACTGATCATCGTTCCGGGCGATGAAACGCTTGCCGCGCTCCCGTTTCAGATCCTGCTGTCAGAACCTGCACCCGGTTTGTCAAACGGAGAGGGCGAGGCCTATGCACAGGCAAAATGGCTGGTGCGCGATTGGGCAATTTCTGTTTTGCCGAACGTATCCGCACTTTTGAATGCGCGGCGTGCAGACCACGCGGCGCTTGACCGACCACAAAAGACATTCCTTGGCGTGGGTGACCCCATCATTGGGCGCGACACCGCTTTCGATTGCCGTACCTTTGAGACTTTTACGTTGGCGGCAGCGGATCGAGCCGCGTCCACCTTTCAAACGGCAAGTCTTTGGCCTGGGCAGGGTGTGATCGCGAATGTCGAGGCCGTGCGCGCACTTGCTCGGTTGCCCGACACCCGATGTGAACTGGAACATATTTCCCGCAGCCTGGGCGGGGGCCAACTGCTGATGCAGGGTCAGGCGACAGAAACGCAGGTCAAGGCCATGTCGCGCGCTGGTGCGTTGGCTGATTTTCGGGTTGTATCCTTTGCCACGCATGGCTTGGTGGCTGGTGAAGTCGAAAATGTCGAACCCGCATTGGTTCTGACACCGCCTGCTTCGGGCAGTGTGGAGGATGATGGTCTCTTGACAGCGGGTGAGATTGCAGCGCTTGAACTCAATGCGGAATGGGTCCTGCTGTCGGCCTGCAACACCGCTACCGGTCGGGTGCAAGGTCGCGACGGGTCGGTGCAAAGTGAAAGTTTTTCGGGCCTCGCACGTGCATTTTTCTACGCTGGCGCACGTAATCTGCTGGTGTCGCATTGGCCGGTGAGTTCGCCCGCCGCCGTACGTCTGACAACGGCCACTTTTGACGCGATGGCCGATGACCCAGGGCTGGACCGCGCAACAGCGTTTCAACAATCTATGCTGCTGATTCTCGATGATCCATCGGCCACCCGGTTCATGCGACACCCGCGCTATTGGGCCCCTTTCACTTTGCTGGGCAACAGCGATGGGTGACGCAGTGTCATAAGCAGACGCATTCGTTGGGTTTTATGGCGGCATCCACGACTGTTTTTGACCTGACGGGCCGCAACGGCCCACGTCTAAATCCACGTCTAGAAGCGCGTTGCTGAGATCACATCAACACAGGCGCTAAGGCCTATCCCTGAAAATTCTTTGCACCTATCATTGTGGCGAAGGGTGTGAAGGTTTTGACGTGAACGGCAGCATGGTCTGGACATGGCGGAAGGTTTTGAAAGTCGCAGGCGTGACCGCTTTGGCGATCTGCCTTGCGTCGGCGGCCCTTGCGGATCGGCGGGTGGCTTTGGTGTTCGGCACAGACCGGTACGAAACGCTCAGACCGCTGTCTAATGCTGTGAATGATGCGCGCGCCATCGAAGATCAGCTTCTCGCCTTGGGGTTCGAAGTGTTCTCAGAACAGAACCGGGACCTCAGGCGCATGCGGCGGGCCTTGGAGGATTTTGAGGAAGATGCGGCAGGGGCCGATGTGGCCTTCGTGTTTTTTGCCGGTCACGGGGTTGAGATCGATGGCGCGAACATGCTTTTGCCGGCGGATGCTGATCCGTCTTCTGCGGCGACGTTGAAAGACAGCAGCCTCCCCCTGAATGACGTGCAACAGATCGTATCGCGGGTCGCCCGGACGGCCTTGATCGTGCTGGATGCCTGTCGCGATGATCCATTTTCCAATGCGTCGGCGGGCAATGGACGGGGGGCGATTTCCATGTCCTTGTCTGACGAGGTGCGCCCGGGGCTGGGGCGCATGGGATCCTCGGAAAACACGCTTTTCGCCTTCGCCGCCGCACCGGGGGAGACGGCCAGCGATGGTGAGGGGGACAATTCGCCTTTCACCACCGCGTTGACCAAATATCTGGGCACCGAAGGCTTGGAAATCCGCTCCGTGCTGACGCTGGTGCAGCAGGATGTCTATGACCGCACCAAGGGCCGTCAACTGCCCTATGTTGAAAGCGGTTTGCCCAACCTGTTCTTTGCCTCTGAGACGCAAGATGAATTGCCAGAGCGGGAAAGGCTGCTGCTCGCCATGGCCGATATCGACGATGGGACGCGCCGCGATGTGGAACGTGTGGCCCGCGATTTCGATGCTCCCCTTGCACCGCTTTACGGCGCGTTGATCGGGTCGGATCTGGGGGCGCTTGACCGCCAACAGCGTGCCCAGAAACTGCGTGAGGCTGCGACGGCCTTCACCAAGGTGCGCGATCAATTGCGTCTTTTGAATTCCGAGGACGATCGCGTCACGGCCCTGCGGCAAGAGGCAGAGGCGCAGTTACAACTGGGCGCTTTTGGTGCAGCGCGGCAGAAATTGAATGACGCCGCACAGATCGATGCCAATTCGCGCGAAACGCTCAGGGCCAATTTGGTGCGACGCACCCTGTCAGAGGCGGCGACCCATTACCTGAACGGCGGGGCGGCGATGGCGGAGCTGCGATACGACCTTGCCATTGCAGATCACGACCGCGCCATTGCGCTTTTCCGCAGTGTTGCTGACGAAGAGTTCACCCCAGAAGGCCGCACGCAGCAATTGGACACCGTCGGTCAGTTGGGTCAGCTTCACATCACCGTGGGCAACCTGCCCTCTGCCGCCATCGCCTTCAGGTCTCAATTGGATGCAGCCCGCGCGGCCATCGCGTTTGATCCCGACAACACCGATTTTCAATACACCTTGGCGCTGGCCCATGACAGTTTGGGCGATGTTTTGTTCGAACAAGGCCGGATCGCCGATGCCCTTGTGCACTTTCAGGACGGCCACGCCGTGCGGCTTTCGCTGGCGGAGGTCAACCCAAACGACGAAGACATCAAATTCGCGCTCAGCAACAGCTATCACCGCCTTGGGCAGATCTATCATCGCCAGGGCGAACTGACCCTCGCTGCGGGCCTATACGCCGACAAACACGCGCTTGTGTCGGGCATATTGCAGACCAACCCCGACGGCTATCGCTGGCAAAAGGATATGGCCCTGGCCGAAGAACGGCTTGGCGATATCATGAAAGAGCGCGGCCAGTTGGAGACGGCGCTGGCCCATTACGTGGCCAGCCTTGAGCGCATCGTTCCCATTCGCGACAGCACGCCCGAGGATCTGGAACTGGTGCGGTTTACCACCATTTCCCTCGACCGGATCGGCGATGTTCTGGCCCAACAAGGCAAACAGGTGGAGGCGCTCCGGTCCTTTGAAGAAAGCCGGGCACTGAGGGAAACACTGGTGCGTTCAGATCCAGCCAACGCCGATTGGCAATATGTGCTGGGGATCAGCTATGAGCGCATGGGCGATGTGCTGCGGCGGCTGGGTGAGGATGATGCAGCAACAGAGGCCTACAAGGCAAAACATGCCGTGGTGTCGGCCTTGTCCGCATCGGACCCCACGAATGTGCGCTGGCTCAGGGATTTGTCCGTGGCAGATGACCGTCTGGGCCAAATGGCCCGGGCGCGCGGTGATTTTGATGCGGCCAAGCGCCACCTGCGCAGCAGTTTGAACCGCATTCAGGCCGTCAGGGACGCGGGCACCACGGATCTTGAACTGACCCGGTTCGTGTCCTTCGCGCAGGACCTTTTGGGCGATGTGTATCGGGACGCGGGCGACCGGGACACGGCGTTGAAGCTTTACAAAGACAGTCTTGAACTGCGCGAAGACCTTGTGGGGATCGACCCTCAAAATCAGGATTGGCGGTTCATTTTAGGGGTGAGTTACGAACGCATCGGTCGGGCCTATCTGAAAGCCGGGCAGCCAGACGAGGCGCTGGAGGCGTTTCGCCAGGAGGTGGCAACCATGCAGGTACTGCTGGATCAGGACCCGGGCAATGCCCAATGGGCCCGCGCAGTTTCGCTGTCCGATGAATGGGTGGCCAAAGCGCTTCTGGCCAACAATGAGCCGCGTAAGGCTTTGGAACAATATGGGGCGAGCCTTGCACGGATGAGCACGGTGCGCGATGCAGACCCTGGCAATTCGTCATACCAGCGCTTCACCGCGAAGACGCTGTTCAGGATCGGCGAAATTCACGCCACCCTTGGGGAAACGGCGCAGGCCCTAGTGGCCTTTTCGACGAGCCGCGCTTTACTGACCCCCTTGCTTGAGGACAACCCTCAGAATGAACAGGTCTTGCGCGATCTTTGGTTGGTTGCAAAAGCGGCGTTTGAGGCAGGCGCGGATCCGCAGCTGATCGGGCCAGGCGCGCTCGATACGGCGCGCGCTTTGGCGGATTTGGGAGGGCTTGACCCCTCCGATGAGAACGTCATCCAGAGGATCGAAGATACCCTTGGGGCGACGGCAGAGTAAAGCGCCCAACTGTAAACCTGAGGCATATCGCTTCACTCAAAAGCCCAGCCTGATGGGAACCATCAAGCCGCCCGGTCCGCCTTCGTCGAACCACAAGTCGCCTCCGACGAAACGGGCGGCGCGTTTACGCCACCTCGCTAACCGCCCTCCAGCATTCGCAACAAAATGGGCTCAAGCTCCGCCCGCGTTGCGCTGTCCTCTACCGCGCCGCGCAAAATCCGCTTGGCGTCATCAGCTGACTGCACATTGTTGCGTGCCATTAAGGCCATCGCATCGATCAGGGTTTTGCTGGCGCAAAGATCGCGCCGATAGCTCCAATACTCTTTCACCGCACCATCCAGACGGCTTTCCTGCAAACCGCAGCGGCGGCGCGGGGAGGCATCTTTCCAAAACAGCGACATCATATCCGCCAGGGCAGAGCTTTCATCGGCGAAATAGCTATGGGCCAGCATATCTTCGCCCAACTCTGACATATCCACGCTGTCCACATTGTCGTCGACCAAAACAAATTCACCCCCCTGCCCCGCGCGCGGCGCACTGCCATGCAACCGGCGTGACGCGGCCAGGGCCCAATCCTGATGGCTGGCATAAAGCGTGAGCCGCTTGGCGATGGGTCGAATGGTCTGGATCATCTGGGAAAAGAGACCTGCATCCACATCCGGTGCCGCGAAGAGAACCTGCCCAAAAATCGGCACGCTGTCAGATGTCAGACCATTGCGCGCCGCGATCAGTTCAAGCGCGTCCGTCAAGGCGCGATTGCCCATGGAATGAGCCACGATATGCACCGTGTCCGCGCCCGACTTCGCGACGAGGTCTTCCAGAAACCCCGACAGGCGCCGACCGCTCAGGCGCACAACGGCGGTGTCGGAAATGTAGCCCAACGTCGACCCCGCCGAGGGCCAGGAATAGAGCACGGGCAGCCCGCCGTAATTCATGTCATAGGCAATTTGCGCGGCGCGTTTGGTGGCTTGCGCGAAATCAACGTTGTAGCCGTGAATGAAAACGAAAAGCTCTTTGTTCGGCCGTTCTGTCATGCGCTGCTGCATCTTCGCGAAATACGCGGCATCCGCAACGGGCTCAACGCGGCGCAGCACAACGTGTTTGGCGGGGTTTGGGCCAAATTCCAGCCGCCATATCGACGGGGTTTCAACAAGGCCTTTGGTGTGGATATCCGGAATGGTCACAGTGGCCGTGCCCAACTCCAATTCCCCTCGGCCCCACCCGTAAAATTCCTCTGGCTTGGGATCGCCGGTGCGTGCGCGGTCCGTGGCGTAAAACACCTCCACCTCGCGGTAGCCGGTGCCATCTTGGCCGCGGGTGGACGTATCGGTATCCGTCAGGGCACTTTCCATCTCTTCGGTGTATCTTTCGGCCTGATCCGCGCGGCCCATCGCCTCGGACATGGCAGCCAAACGGCCCAGAGTTTGCGCCAGAACAGCCCCCGGTTCGGCACCGTCACGCTGGGCCTCAAGGATGGCCGTCACCTGCGCACGCGCGCCGCGCAGATCACCCAAGCCTTCCAACAGTTGGGCGGCTTCATCATGAAGCGGGATCGGATCCTTTTGCAGCAGATCGCGATTGCCCGCCGCCAGCGCGGCAAGCTCAGCCACCCAAGCAGCAGCCTGTTCCATCTGTCCCTGATCTTTGAAGATGTCAGCCTTCAGCCGTGCCAGATCAAACAACAACCGGAGGTCGGGATTGATCTTGGCTTGTTCTGCGGCAAGGGCTGCATCTATTTCTGCATTCGCCGCGTCAGGGTCTTCCTGTGCCAGCGTTGTGATTTCCAAGGCGCGGAGATAGGCATCCTGCGCAAAAGCGCCCTGCGCAAGGCCACCGCAGATGAGAGTGATCAGACAGAACCGTGTCAAAAGCGAAGTGACCATGTCTTACGTCCTTGTCTGAACCCGTCCCAGTCTTGGATCATAGGGGCATTCAACGGCACGGCGAAATACAAATTTTTCCGCTCCTTCCAGGTGGCTGTCCAAAACAGGAATTGGTGATAGTCTTTTCAGCATAGTATGAGGTTTTTCAACGATGACAGGTCTTTTGCGATTGGCGCTGGTTGGCTTTTTTGCAGCCATTTCCGCAATCGGCGCGCATGCCGAAACCCGGGCGCTTCTGATCGGTGTTTCCGACTATGATGACGCCAGCGGGATCGAAGACTTGCGTGGCCCGGCCAATGATGTCCGCCTTCTCAAGGATGTCCTGAGTGCGCGAGATGTGTCTGACATCGCGGTGCTGGCCGATGGGGTAATGGGCAGCGCCCGGCCCACCCGCGCGGCGATCCTTTCCGCGTTCGAGGCCCTGATTGACCGGACCTCAGAGGATGATTTCGTCTATATCCATCTGTCTGGTCACGGGTCCCGTCAGGCAGACCAAAACGGGGATGAGACCGATGGCCTTGATGAGGTGTTTCTGCCTGCGGATGTCGCAAAGTCTGAAGGCGGTGGCGCGACCATTCCAAATGCCATTGCGGATGATGACATCGGGGCTGTGTTGTCGCGGCTCACGGCCAAGGGCGCAAAGGTCTGGATCGTGATGGATGCTTGTCACGCGGGCTCTGGCATCCGATCGGGCGATCCGCGCATCGCGACGCGGTATGTGGATCCAGGCGTTCTTGGGATTTCCGTCAATGCCAACTCGGACGGCGGGCAAACCACGTTTGACGCGGAGGGGTCGGCCCAGGATGGTGCATACCTCGCTTTTTATGCGGCCCGGTCCTACGACTTGGCGCATGAGGTCAATCTGGCCGGACCGGGGGAAGACGCGGCGTGGTACGGGCTTTTCACATCCAAGCTTGCCGCCCGGTTGCAATCGTCGAACCCCGGCAGTTTCCGCAGCCTGTTTCAGGGCGTCCTGAGCGATCTCAATGACACGACGGTTCCCGCCGCAGCCCGGGTTCAAACGCCCTCTTGGGAAGGTACTCTGATGGATGCCAGGGTTTTCACAGGCGCAAATGCCGCCGACATTCGCCGCTTTGCTGTGACAGAGGATGTGATCGAAGCGGGGCTGCTGCATGGGGTGCCAGCGGGGTCTGTGGTCGGGCTTGTGGCGGATGCCTCGGACGCACCGGATGCCATCATCGGCTATGCGCAAACAGAAGATACCTCCGCCGCGCAAAGTTACCTTAGACCCGTTGCGCCCGAATGCGTTCCAGTGTCGGATGAACCCTGCGCCCCCACGGGAACACTTTCGACTGATGCCAGATTTGCGCAGGTGATCGCCCGACCGCTTGATCGCGAAACTGTCTTTGCGGTGCCCAAACACCTAAATGGAGATCCCTTGGCTGACGATCACCCGGCGCGCTTGGCCCTGTCAGAGGCCGTGGTCATGATCAACGCAGAAGGCGATCATGCCGTGGCGCTGTCGCCGGGGGATTTTCAGGTCGATGTCCTTTGGGATGGGACGGCCCTTTGGTTTGGTCAGGTCGCGCTTCAGGGGCAATCCCCAGTTGGGCTGCGATGGGTGCCAGACACGGTTGATCTGGACGACATTTTGCGACGCATTGCGCAGGCTGAAGAAATGGTGGGGGTATTGACGGCTGTCGGTCAAATGCGCGCCCTCCTGTCCCAAAATCCGGTTGACGTTGCCCCGATGGTCAAGCCCGTCGACCTGAAGGATCTTGCACCGCGCGACAATCAAGAGCCAATCAAGCAAGAATGCACGCGTGCCTATCGGTACCTGGGCAATAGCGCGTCGGCTTTGGAACCGCGCGCCCAACTCAAGCAATGTGATCTTTTGGAGTTTTCCGTCAAAGCCCAAAAGCCCGGTGCCCGCGATGTGAACCGCATCTATATCGACAGCCAGTTTTGCATGTCATCCCACTATCAGCGGCTTGAAGGCGCATCTGCCGCGGCCAAACTGGGGCCCGATATGACATTGTGTTCCGATTGCCCAGGCGGCCCGTCTGCGGGTTCAGAAAGGCTGTTCGTGATCGTGAGCGACGCGCGTGAGAATGTGGAGGGGTTGAACCTGTCCGGCTTGGTGGAAAATTGCGGCCCCGACGGCGCGACAAGAGGGCTGGCAGACAATCGCGCCATCGACTTTTTGCGCAACATAATTGACGACCCGGGAACACGCAGCGCGGCGGGGGGATTTAGCACTGGTAAGCTTTGGGTCGACGCGTTTAGTTGGCAGATCCTGACAAGACAGGAAGCATTTGCAAGATCTGATCGTCTGAACAAAGAGTGACGCCGAACACGGGCAAGGTTTGGCAATCTGCGCCTTTTAAAGAACGTCAAACTTGGCCACCGACAGCAGGTCCATGATCCATTGCTCAAAACACTGAAAATTCCGTCTTCGAGACGCGCAAAAAACCCGAACCCTCAGTTGGAGCCAATGCTCCGCCCGGATGTGCGGCATGGTTCTATCCTTGAATTTGCCGTCATGGCGTTCTTCAGCGCCTCATCCGGAGAAACAGGTCGACCGTACCAGAAGCCCTGAGCGTTTTCGGCCCCCATGTCGCACACCAACTGCGCCTGCCACTCTGTCTCAATGCCTTCTATGGTTACGCACAGATGCAAATTATGCGCCATTTCAAGAACGGAACGAAGCAGCAGCCGCGCCTCGGCAGAATGCTCAAGCCCTGTCAGCAACGAGCGGTCAATTTTCAGTTCATGGGCCTTCATGGCGCGCAAGTAGGCCAGCGATGAAAAGCCTGTACCAAAATCATCGATCGCGATTTTACACCCCGCCGCTTTCAGATCATCGATGATCCTTTTGGCCTTTTTCCAATCCCGCATTTCCATCGTTTCCGTGACTTCAAGCGTCAGCAACTCGGAGGGCATCATCGCGTTCCAAAGCGTTTGTTCGACCCAGAGCCCGGCTGTCAGCGCGCCACCACCAACGCACCCGGCGGTACGAGGGCGGTGGTTCCCGTAACAGACCCGGTCAGCAGAGCGTCAAACCCTGCACTGCCCTTTCCCACCCTGCCCCGTGCTGCCCCGTGCTGCCCCGTGCTGAAGCCAATCACATCCGGCGAGGAGGGCGGGTTGCGCATCAGCGTTTGCACCATGCCTCAAGCCATCCCGAATGCAAGGCCCACGCCCAGCACGGTCAGAAGACGCGGCAGGCTCTTGTCCAGAACCACCACTTACGTGACCGGGTCCGCAGATCCCGATAGCGTTGTCGTCACATCGCCCATGCTTATCGGGTACGTGCCCCCAAAAGGCCCGCGCCCAGCACAATCAACAACAGCACCAGAAGCGCGGCATTTACCACCACCAAACGGCAGGGTAGCCGCGTCGATACGCGGGCGTTACGACGGGCATACCCGCAGCTCCCTGCGCCGCCCCACCAGCTTGATCAGCGCAGGTCCACCGTTCAGCGCCATCACGGCACCGGCTTCAATCTCCTGCCCCTTCAGGATCAGATGGAAAACACGCGTCGCACGGATGTCCAAACTCAATAAGGCCAGGAATGGCTGGCGGGGGGCGCGGGCTGACACCATTCAATTGCCGCGCTTTGTTGGGATTGGCCAAACCCTGGCAAGGCCCCGCCACTATCCACAATCAAGCATGGCCGCTATGCCCTGAGGCCAGTGCCTTGGCAGAATGACAATTGGGCGCTTAAAACGCGCGGGCCTGATCGATACGGGACTGGCCGATCTGACGGATGGTCGCCCCAAGTTCCATGAGTTGCGTCTCAAGCGGATTGGTCTTGCGCCAAATCATACCCACCGTCCGCTTCGGTTTTTGCGCCCTAAAACGAGAGATCGCCACCGACGTGCCGTTGGTCTCAAGCGGAACTGCCATCTCGGGGATAAGCGTCAAACCCAATCCCGCATCCACCATCTGCACCAGCGTGGCCATAGAGGACCCTTCCATCAACAGGCTTGGGTCCGCTTGGCTCATTTGGCAAAAAGACA
>JBCCAJ010000312.1:0-4101 GCA_039814845.1 Pseudomonadota bacterium
CAGGCGTAGTTCTTCGGAATGCAGCATCAGGCGGCCAAACGCGAGAGCCTCGCCTTCCGCGTAGAACGGGTCACCGAGGATCGGGTGCCCCAACGCCTGCATATGCACGCGCAACTGATGGCTGCGCCCGGTCTTCGGCATAAGGCGCACACGGCTTTCCGTGTCAGTCGCTTTCAACACCCGCCACGACGTCTGCGCGGGCTTGCCCGTTTCATGGCACACCATCTGCCGCGGCCTGTTGGGCCAATCGACGATCAGGGGCAGATCGACCTCACCTGTCTTCGGCCCGACCCGCCCCCAAACGCGGGCGACGTAGGTTTTCTTCACTTGCCGCTTTTCGAATTGCAGCCCCAGATGGCGCTGAGCATGAGGCGTCAGCGCGAACACCATCACGCCTGATGTGTCCCGGTCCAGCCGATGCACCAGAAGCGCCGTGGGGAAGACATCTTGCACCCGGGTCAGCAAACAATCCGCTAGATGCGCGCCTTTGCCCGGAACGGACAGCAGCCCGGCCGGTTTGGCCACGATCAAAATTTCATGATCGTCGTGCAGAACCTCCAAGGGGTCCTGTGGCGGGTCGTAAGCGTCGGACATGACCGCCATGTGTCATGAAAAGCGGCATGATGCCAGACGGTCAACCCGCGTCGGGCTGAAGCATCAGACAAGTGATCTGTTTGGCCTGCAACCGCTGACAGGCCATTTCTGCGGTTTCGCGTGTCAGGCCCATGAAATTTGCGTCGAAACCTTGGGGCCGCCGCAGGACCTTGCGCAGGCTGCCGTCAAGCGTCGTCATCTCATTCAGCGCCACTTTCAACAGCACCTGCCGCGCTTCATATTCTGTGCCATAGCGACCCACTGTGATGCCCCAATGCCGCCCGCCAGAGGTGGACACACGCTCCACCACCGTTTGCACTGGGTCGCTTGCCGGATCACCGGCCTGGGGCTTCCGTGCGGCATAGGTTTCCACCAAAGAAGCAGGGCGTATTTTGGGTGTCACCTTGGCGTTTGTCCGGGCACGAATGTCGATCAACTGTGCTTCTGCCAGAACGACAGGCGTGGGTGTTTGCACCGAAACCGGGTCAGGTTCTTTGTTATCAGCGATAGCGGCGGCGATTTTTGCGGCCAGATCTTTTTCAGCAAGAGGTTCTGTCAGGCCTTCACCTTCGGTCGCTGCAATCAACACTTCTTCTGCCAATCCGGGGCGCGCTTTGGGGCGGAGGCTGCGTTTGACCGCAGCAGCGGAGACCAGCCGGATTTTCTTTCCATATCCACCGGGCACTCCGCCATCATCAGCACGGCCCAGATAGGGCGGCTTAGACGGACGCGACAGGGCGACGCGGCTGGGGGCGCGGCGGAAGCCCAAGTCAAGAAGTTCTGCTACTTTGGCATTGCGTGACGTGGTGGACCGGCCGCCATAGACCGTCGCGATGATCCGTTCTCCCCCCCGTTCTGCGCTGGCGGTCAGGTTGAAGCCGGCGGCGCGGGTGTAACCCGTCTTGATCCCGTCGGCGCCCCGATAGGATTGCAACAGCTTGCGGTTGGTGTGACGCACTGTGCTAATGCCTGCGTCCGCCGTGATGCGGGAGAAAAGATTGTAATACTGCGGATAGTCGTAAAACAGGTGCCGCCCCAGAATTGACATATCGCGCGCGGTGGATAGATGGCCGCTTTCTGTCAGGCCATGGGCGTTTTTGAAATGTGTGCGCGTCATGCCCAATGCCTTGGCGGTGCGGTTCATCCGGCGGGCAAAGCGGGCCTCTGACCCTTCGATCGCCTCGGCCAAAGCGGTAGACGCATCATTGGCCGATTTCACTGCAGCAGCGCGGATGAGATAGCGCAGCTTGATCGTTTGCCCCGCGCGCAAGCCCAGTTTTGAGGGTGGCTCACTGGCCGCGAACTTGGAAATCTTCACCGGCGTGTCGAGCCCGATCTCGCCGTTCTCAACAGCTTCAAACACCACGTAGAGCGTCATCATCTTGGTGAGCGATGCCGGATGCAGCCGCGTGTCGGCATTGCGCGAATGCAGCACCTCACCGGATCGCGCATCCATCACAAGTGCCGCATAGGGCGCAGCGATAGCTGAAATGGGTACAATCACGACCATCCAAATGATCGCGAACGCAACAATGGCCCGTCGGGCCAGCTGTCCTGTCCTGGTTCTCATGAACCTGCTCGTTTCTGCCTCAGGCCACCGATTTTTCGGTTGGCTTTTTGTTATCCCTTAAGCGTAGCACAGGGTTTTGCACAGATAAAGCTTTGATTTTGCATGTGCAGCAGAGATGGTACGGGGCATGTTTGCTTAGTGACTTGGAATTTTGCCACGGTAAGAGCTTTGAAAGCTGCCAGTTAGACCCGTTTGCGACCAAGGCTCCTCAAAAGCGCGATTCGCCACAACTTAGCCGGGTTTTCATTAGGAAATGCCAGGTCCTTCGACGGCTTCGAAAACGTCGGGTTGTACCACCTTGAACTGAAACCCGAATCTTTTTAAGCCGCGCAGATATTGCGAACAGTGAAGAACGTTAGGGACACACATCAATGACACGTAAATTTTGTTTGGCCGGCATTGTGGCGGCCACTTTGGTAACCAGTGGTTGTGCTACAGTCACACGAGGAACGACCGACACCGTCGACTTCACATCCGTTCCCAGCGGCGCAACGGCAACGATATCTCTGGGCACCAGTTGCGTCACGCCATGCCAGATGACCATCAAGCGCAAAGAGAACTTTACCACCACGTTCCAGAGCGGGGCTGAAAAGCGCATTGTGAACGTCACATCCCGAACCGCGGCCGAAGGTGTAGCGGTCGGCGCTGGCAATATCCTGGCGGGTGGTATCATTGGGGTCGCCGTGGATGCCGGGAGCGGCGCGACACGCGAACATTTCCCAAACCCGGTTCACGCCAATTTCGACGCGCCCGCCAATCAGTCACAGGCTGTTGCGGATGCGCATGCCAAACAGCTTAAACTGGACGCGGCAGAGGCTTCGCGCGAGGAAAAAGCGAAAAAGAGCTGGTAACGGCAAGCGGGTTTCGACCACTTCAAGCGGTCTCTAGCGCGACTGTTCGTGTTCCAGGCGCTGTTTGGCCACGGCCTCATTGTGGTCGGCTTTTTGTTGGTCGCGCAGGCATGACGTGACGAAATCCAGATGGGCAACGACCGCGGCGCGCGCCTTTTTCGGGTCGCGGGCTTGGAGCGCGTCGTTGATGGCGCGGTGTTGATCCAGCAGCGCATCCCGTGTGGTGCGCTGTTTGAACATGATCTGGCGGTTGTAGAACACGCCTTCGCGCAGCAGTTGGAACATCGACCGCATCATATGCAGCATGATCACATTGTGGCTGGCCTCAAGGATGGCCATGTGGAATTCGGCATCAAGCTGCGCCTCTTCCGCGGGATTGGATTTGTCATGCGCGGCTTCCATTTTGGCAAACACCTCTGCCACCACCGCCAGGTCGGTGTCTGAGGACAATCGCGCCGCGCGCTCCGCCGCCAGGCTTTCCAGATCACGCCGAAACGACAGGTAGTCAAAGACGGCTTCCTCATGGCTTGCGAAAAGCTGCACCAATGCGTCAGAGAACGCGTTGCCCAAAACCTCAGCCACGAAAATGCCTGAGCCCGCGCGGGAGGTCAGAAGACCTTTGTCCTGCAGTTCTGCCACGGCCTCACGCAGAGAGGGTCGCGAAACGCCCAAACGGTCGGCAAGCTCACGCTCTGCCGGAAGGCGTTCGCCGGGTCGCAGGATACCGCGCAAGATCAGTTTTTCGATCTGGCGTGTTACGGCGGAAGACAGCTTCTCTGGTGTGACTTTCTGAAAAGGCATAGGCGGTTAATTAAGGCGGTCACAAAAAATGACCAATCCAAAGATATTAAAATTCGCCCCCTGCGACGATCTATCCAGCGGGTGTGAATGCCCCGCTTTGGTTTGGCAGAAAGGCCTCTATTGCCGCAGTTGCGATGACCAGGGTTTCGCCGGTTTCGGGGTTTGTCACGTTCTGGCCGCCCTTGACGGCAATGACGGTGGCGTGCCCGCGCGGCAGGGTTTTGGCCAGCTCGTCTGTGTCAAGCGCGTCAGGCTCTTGCACGCCCACGGTGACGGCCACGCGCA
>JBCCAJ010000156.1:0-6402 GCA_039814845.1 Pseudomonadota bacterium
ACAACCACGAAACCAATCGCAAATGGATTTACATTCAGCACGACACACTACCTCGTTAAATTCTTCTAAAAGTACGAGGCAAATCAGGCAAAAATTTGGTTGTCAGGTGACCATTGTCCGGTTTGGGACCCGGTCGGTCACGGTCAGTCCCCCAAGGCTATGCCTTCCCGTCGGTTGTCGGCCCCGCCCCGCAGGCTTTGCCCGACCGAAATGGCATGCAGCCCGGAATTTAGATCGCGCGAACTGATCTCAAATCCTTGCTCCATCAGCGCGTTCATCAGGCTTGCGGGTACCCGGCCTTCTTCCAGATCGTAAGTCCCGAAGCGGTTCACCAGATGGGGCAGGTCGATGGCCGCTTGTACATCCATCCCCCAATCAAGATGCGCGATGATCGTCTTGGCCACAAAACCAATGATCCGGCTGCCGCCCGGAGAGCCGACGACCAGAACCGGCGCGCCATCCTTCATTACAATCGTGGGTGCCATGGAAGACCGTGGCCGCTTGCCCGGTTCCACCCGGTTGGCGATGGGCACGCCGTCCACATGAGAGCGGAACGAGAAATCGGTGAGTTCGTTATTGAGCAAAAACCCCCGCACCATCACGCGGGAGCCAAAGCCGTTCTCAATCGTCGTCGTCATGGAAAGCGCGTTGCCGTACGGGTCGACGATAGAGATGTGAGACGTTGAGGGCAGTTCAAGCGAAACATCATCGGCCCAGTTGAGCGCGTGATCGAACTCCGGCGTGCCGGGGGCAACCTCGGGCAACGCCGTATCGGATGTGAGAAGCTCGGCCCGGTCAGCCAGGTAGGCAGGATCCACAAGGCCCTTGGTGGGAACAGGCACGAAATCGCTATCGGCCATGTAGCGGCCACGATCCGCGAAAGCGAGCCGGCTGGCATCGCCAATCAGCCGCCAGGCCTCCGCGCTGTCGGGTCCCATGGTAGAAAGGTCAAAGCCGTTCAGCAGCCCCAAAATCTGCCCCACCGTCAGCGCACCTGATGAGGGCGGCCCCATGCCGCAGACATCATAGCCACGATAGTCGGCACAGACGGTGTCGCGTTCTTTCACACTGTAGATGGCCAGATCAACCATACTGAGAACGCCGGGATTGTCCGCGCCCTGCACCGCGGCGACGATATCGCGGGCGATGTCACCGGTGTAGAACGCATCCGTGCCTTGGGACAGCGCGCGCAGACTGTCGGCATAGTCGGGGTTCTTCAGGACGTGGCCCTCGGCCACACGAACGCCGCCCGGCATGAAATACTCAGACGTGACGGGGTGGGACATCAGCCGCATTGCATCACGGCCCACCGCCATCGAAAGCCGCGGGCTGACCGGAAAGCCGTCTTCGGCTAGGGCAATGGCCTCATCAAAAAGACCCGGCCAATCCGCCCTGCCCCATTTTTCGTGGGCCTTGCGCATCAAAAGCGGTGTTCCCGGCGTGCCAACGGATCGCCCGCCCACAACGGCATCGAAGAACCCCATAGGTTCACCGTTTTCATCCTGAAACAGCCGGGGCGTGGCGGCCAGCGGCGCGGTTTCGCGGCCATCCAGCGTCGTCATCTCACCCGTCGCGCCGTCATACCAAACCAGAAACGCCCCGCCACCAAGGCCAGAACTTTGCGGCTCCACCAGACCCAGAACAGCCTGTACGGCGACCATGGCATCAGCCGCCGTGCCACCGTCCCGCAGAACCCGCGCGCCTGCATCAACAGCCAGCGGATTGGCCGCCGCGACCATCCAGTTCTGCGCCTCCACAGGCACGCCCTCGGCCCGCTTGGCCTGTGCTGCGTTGGCAGCGTCAGAGGCTGCAATCAGACCACCACCAGCCGCCTCAGGCGCCACAGCATCCGCGGCCTCCTGCGCCAGCGCAAAAGCGGGAAAAAAAGCGAAAAGCAGCAAAAAACGGTGCATCCTGAAGTTCCTTTGCAATGACACGCCGCCGCGCCCCTAAAGCATAGACGGCACAACCTGATCCGGCGGGCGGTGACCATCATCGAAAGTCTTGATGTTCAGGAGCACTTTTTCGCCCATCTCAAGGCGGCCCTCTTGTGTGGCCGATCCCATATGGGGCAGCAGGACCACGTTCTTCAGCTCCCGCAGCCGGGGGTTGATGTCGGCGCCCTGTTCATAGACGTCAAGCCCTGCGCCCGCGATGTCGCCTGCACGCAGCATCCGGGTGAGCGCGTTGGTGTCGACCACCTCACCGCGCGACGTGTTGACCAGAACCGCGTCGGGTTTCATCAGCTTCAGCCGCCTGGCGTTCATCAGGTGGAAGGTCGACGGCGTATGCGGGCAATTCACGCTGAGCACGTCCATACGCGCCACCATCTGATCAAGGCTTTCCCAATAGCTCGCCTGCAACGCGTCTTCTGTCTCACTGCGCAGCCGGTGGCGGTTGTGATAATGCACCTGCATCCCAAAGGCCGCCGCGCGCCGGGCCACCGCCTGACCGATGCGTCCCATCCCCAGAATGCCCAAACGCCGCCCTGTCACGCGCCCACCCAAATGGGCCGTGGGGGACCAGCCATCCCATGCCCCCTCTTGCATCAAGGATAAGCCTTCAGGGATGCGCCGCAGCACTGCCAGGATCAATGCCATGGTCATATCGGCGGTGTCATCGGTCAGAACGCCGGGGGTGTTGGACACAAGGATGCCGCGCTGTCGGGCCGTGTGCACATCAATATGATCCACCCCGGCCCCGTAATTGGCAATGAGTTTCAGCCGTTCACCCGCTTGCCCCAACATGCCCGCATCAACCCGGTCGGTGATCGTAGGCACCAAAACATCAGCAGTTTTCATCGCGTCCACCAGTGCCTCACGGGTCATGGGCGCGTCATCGGGGCTGAGCGTGGTGTCAAAAAGTTCCTGCAGCCGTGCCTCCACGGGCTGAGGCAAGCGTCGCGTTACGACAACACTTAGCCGCTCAATTGGCATGGCCTCCCTCCTCGCCCTTTCAAAGCTGCATCTTGGATGTCAGACTACGCGTAATTCGACGAGGCACAAGAACCTCGCGACAATGAGATGAGAGCAGGATGCGTTTTTCACGTTTGAGATCATGTGCCGTGGGGTTCGTGCTTGGCATGGCCACGACCCTTAGCGCGGCCGCGCAAGATCGCGGTCCGGTGACGAATTTGCCATTGCCGCGCTTCGTGTCGATGAAAGCAACCGAAGCCAATGTGCGTCGCGGGCCCAGCCTGACCCACAGGATCGACTGGATTTTCAAGCTGGAAGATGTCCCGCTTGAGATCATCGCAGAGCATGGCCATTGGCGTCGTGTGCGCGACCGCGATGGTGCAGGCGGCTGGATTCACTACTCGCTTCTGTCGGGTGCGCGCACGGCCCTTGTTGAGGCTGACATGCTAACGTTGAAAGCCAAGCCTCAAACAGATGCCCACGCTGTGGCCCAGTTGGAAATGGGCGTTGTGGCCCGGGTTGACCAATGCGCAGTGGACTGGTGCCGCCTGTCCGTGGCAGGCCATCGCGGCTGGGCGCCTAAGGCCCAGATTTGGGGCGTGGCCCCTGGTGAAGTGCTGGATTAAGGCGGCGGCTGCAGTCCGATAAAAAATACCGCATTCCGGTCTTGCAGTGCGGCCCGCCGCAAGCTATGTCGCTCGGCACGTTTGGGGTGTAGCCAAGTGGTAAGGCAGCGGTTTTTGGTACCGTGTATCGTAGGTTCGAATCCTACCACCCCAGCCAAGCACCCCCCGATTTTGAAACGTGAGACGTTGCTGCCGTAGTGTCGCCTGTTTTCCGACGCTTACCTGACAGGGTAACCACGAGAGACCCAAAGCAATCCACATAATCAAGCAGTTTTGACTGTACGTCTCTGTTCGCGATAGTGGCCATACGAGTTTCAGTGTTTTGGGGCTTTTGGCCTCAGGGCTTCGCGTGCACTGCGCGCTGCTCTGTCCAGATGACTGGCACAACCTGATAGGTCCGACCATTCCACTAACGGATCAGAAGAGAGGCTGGCTTTACCACCGCCGGCACGGATTTGCCCGACGCGATTTGAGCCAGACGCTTTTTGGTCTTGGCTGACACGCAGCCCAGCGCGCTATTCTGCGCCTCCCAGATTAAAACACGTCTCATGAACGGTAAGGACAGATGTTTGGGCGGTGAACGCCCAAACACTGCCTTCCATCGGTCAAGGCACTTGCACCGCTCAAAGAGTCCTATCTCGTAAATCAAGACGGTGAGCTTTTCCTCCTTCCCGGCGTTCATGTCGCTTCATCCTGCTCGATTATCCGGTAGACAGAGCCATGTTTGCGTTCCGTTCGATCAATGAGGCATCCAGCCTTACGCTGTTGAGATAAAAGGACAGCGTGCCGCCCTTTGCCCGGATCAGGAAATCCGGGATGACATGCGCGTCGCCCATGCGCGGGCCGTAGACATTGTGATAGTGCAGGATGGTGTAGGGGATGGTTGAGGTGTCGCAGCCATGGATCACTGTGAGCTCGCCATGCAGTTTGGCGGCGGCCTAGCTCCATCTTGGACTGCGGACATCATTGATGCCGACCGGCACATCCTCCGCCGTGGGCGCGGGCCAGTCGAACCGCGTGACGCTCATGGCGTAAATTTCAGATGACCCGGCATAGATGAAGCACCCCAGCGACGCATCCGGGCTGGCAAAATGATCCACGAGGTGGACCGCTGGCAGGCTGCTGGCCCGCAGCACATTATAGGGGCGTTCGTAGAAGTTCTGCGTGCCCTTCAACGCCGCCAGATGGTGCAGCGTATCGACGTTTTTGCGCAGCGCGGCGGTGGCAAAAGTATCGGTCAGATCAGCGCAAATCCCGGTCACATTGTCCTGCCCGATCACCGCTTTACAAGCGTCATCACGCGGCCTGGGCCGGCTCCGATTGCGTGGCCCATGTGACGCAAACGACGAATTCCTCCTCGCCGCAACCGCCCAGAACATCCGAAAATTGGCGAAGATCTTTCCTGCACCGCAGCAAACTCGAAGAGCTTAATCAGAAAGGCAGTCTCGCCCCGTTCAACCCACGATTTTCCGCGCCAGCAACACGTTCTTTTTCCACAAAACCGGCGGGAATTCGAGCAAGCTGTTTCTTAGCAATCCACGCGCTTGGTGCGCGTGTTCAGCTTTTTCATAGAAGTTCAGCTTCCTCTAGAAGGCTTGCGGAATGGGCGCGCATCGCCGCCTTGACCTTGGCGGTTTTTTTGCCTTGGAGCGTTTGGATTTTTGCCTCCAGCTTTTTTGGACGTCTTACGAGGCCCAAGCGGTTTGGATGGGTCGGCCGCGTTTTTTCTGCTTGGCTTGGCCGTTTTGCCAGAAGGCCCCTCGTTTGGCTGCCTCTTTCGATCCAGAGCTTCGCTCGGCGATCCTGGCGCGTGACCCCGCTTTGACTCTTTCGTCTTTGTTCGCATTTCCGATGGGCGATCTGCGGGTTTCCCTTTGTGCCTTTGCTTCTTGCTTTGACCGGGCGTCGCTGGCTCAACTGGTTTTGATTTATGCTTTTTCTTCTGCGGCTTATCGCGCGTTGGTTCTGCCTGTTGTGCATCCGCAGGTTTGTAAGGGGCAGCGGGCGGGCCCTTTGGCGACGCGTTGAAGTCGGGCATGCCCGGCAGCTCGCTGAGCTTTGCCCCTTGCTCCAGCAACAGCTCGGGACCCAGTTCCTGTTTCATTGCCGGTACCGCGCTGCTCGCGATTTCGACAAAGGTTTCTTGGTATTGGACACGGATCGCGCCAATGTCATCCTTCGACACGCCCGCATTGCGACACAGCATAGGCAACAACCAACGGGGCTCGGCACGATTTTTGCGCCCGAGCGACAGCGAGAACCACGTGCTGGGTCCAAAGGGCGCACGGTCTTGCGGTTTCCGTGTCCCGGGCTCGGGCATAGCCGACAATAACTCCGGTGCGGAATGGCTCTCTCGGTAGAGACGCAAGTAAGCGGTGGCGATCTGTTCCGGCGTTCGCCCTTCGAGAACCTGTTGAGCAAAGGCCATTTCTTCTGCGTCGGGGGCCTCATCCAACGACAGTTTTGCAACGATGCGTTCTTTGTCTTTGGCAAGCACCTGTTCCGCTGACGGCGGCGCGCCCCATTCGGCCTGCAGCTTTGCCGCCCCCAACAGGCGCTGTGCCTTGGATCTCTGTCGCCCGGGCACGATCAGGATGGATGTCCCTTTCCGCCCGGCACGTCCGGTGCGCCCCGACCTGTGCAGCAAGGCTTCTGCGTTTGATGGCAGGTCCGCATGAATCACCAGATCCAGCCCAGGCAGATCAATGCCCCGGGCCGCGACATCCGTGGCAACGCAAACCTGCGCACGATTGTCGCGCAGCGCCTGCATGGCATTGTTGCGCTCTGCCTGACTTAGCTCCCCGGACAATGACACGACGGATTGCCCCCGATTGGACAGTTTTGCCGCCAAGCGGGCGACC
>JBCCAJ010000311.1:0-4109 GCA_039814845.1 Pseudomonadota bacterium
CAAAAGTTTACGCGGGGTCGTGCCTTCCAAACGGCCTCGAAAGCCCGAAAATAAGGGCGCTGAGCCGCCCGAATGGGCATTTTTCAAGGCCGCTTTTCCGACAGGGTAAAGCGGAAAACGCACCGGAAATCCCCGGTCAGGAATGAGGAAAAAGACATGAGCGATATCGCAGACCGCGTGAAGAAGATCGTTGTTGAGCACTTGGGTGTGGAAGAAGACAAAGTGGCTGAAAACGCCTCTTTCATTGACGATCTGGGCGCTGACAGCCTCGACACGGTCGAATTGGTCATGGCTTTTGAAGAAGAGTTTGGCATCGAGATCCCCGATGACGCGGCCGAAACCATCCAGACATTCGGCGACGCGGTGAAGTTCATCTCTGAGGCCAGCTAAGCCCCAACGCGTTCGCGGCCCCGGCCGCCCAGAAGGCCCTGATGGATCATCGGGGCCTTTTTGATTCTGAGCGGCAAACCGCGAATGGCGCAAATCGGGCGTGTCATGTCGATTGAGAGATATCCTTTGACGTGTGTGGTAGTATGGAATCAGGTGGTGCGCCGCAATCGGCCGCCTGCGAACAAGAAGGAACGCGTCTCATGATGATTTATCCCATGCTTGAACTGAGCAAAGGCAAATGCGTGTCCCTGCCTCAGGGGCGTTTGGATGAACCCAGTATTTGGCATGTTGATCCGGTCAAAACCGCCTGTGGCTTTACTGAGGCGGGGGCAGAATGGATGCATGTCACCGATATCGATGCGGTGGCGAGCGACGGCGACAATTCTGACCTGATCGAAGAGATCATTCGCGCTGTACAGATCCCGGTGCAGGTGGGCGGAGGATTTCGATCCCGCGAAGGCGTTGAGGCCTGGATCGACAAGGGCGCAGGGCGCATTGTTTTAGGCACAATGGCTGCCCATGACCCGCAAACAGTCAAGGCACTGGCCAATGATTACCCTGATCAGATCGTGCTGGCAGTGGATGTCTTTGAAGGCTCCGTCATGACAGAAGGGTGGCGTACCAAAAGCGCGCTCCAGCCCGAGGAATATCTGGCAGCCTTTGAGAACGTGCCGCTGGCGGGGGTGATCATCACCGACATTGATGCCGACAGTGAGGACAGCGATGCCAGCCTTGGTGTCATCACGGGTCTGGCGGCCGCAACGCGCCATCCGGTGATGGCCCGCGGCATCGTGCGCAGCGTCGATGATGTGGCTCGGCTGAAATACGTGCACAACATTTCTGGGGCACTTGTGGGGCGTGCGCTTTTCGCCAAGCAGGTTGATTTGGCAGAAGCCATTGCCACCGGAGCCGCTGATCAGGAGCGTGTTGCTGCGTTTCAGTAACCGTCTGATGCAACGCTATCCCTATTCACCCCGGCGGTGTTTCGCGCGCTGCCGGACTTGCCCCTTTGCCCCAAGACGCGGTAAAGGGGCGCGCATGGTCAAGGAAGGGCTGCAGGATGCGTCGTGTTGTAGTTACAGGTCTGGGATTGGTTACGCCGCTGGCGGATGGGGTGGAGGCCAGTTGGCGCCGCCTCCTAGCAGGCGAGTCGGGCGCCGGTTTGATCGAGAAATTCGATACGCATAGGGTCATCACAAAATATGCCTGTGAGGTGCCCAATGGCGATGGCACAGATGATACCTTCAATGCTGACACCTATATGGAGCCAAAAGAGCAGCGGAAAGTGGATGATTTCATCGTCTACGGCATCGCGGCAGCCCAGCAGGCAGTGGAAGATGCGGGCTGGATGCCCGAGGATGAGGAAAGCCGCTTGCGAACAGGCGTGATGATTGGTTCTGGCATTGGCGGGTTGCGCTCTATTCAGAATACCTCTGACCTTATTCGCGAAAAGGGTGTGCGGCGGGTGTCCCCGTTCTTTATTCCCGGGGCGCTGATCAATTTGGTAAGCGGGCAGGTGGGAATCCGGTTCGGCTTTAAAGGTCCGAACCATTCGGTGGTGACGGCTTGTTCGACAGGGGCCCATGCGATTGGTGATGCGTCGCGCTTGATTCAGTTTGGCGACGCGGATGTCATGATCGCAGGAGGTGCGGAATCGGCGATTTGTGAGATTGGGATTGCCGGGTTTAATGCGTGCAAGGCGCTGTCGACGAAGCGCGAGGATGATCCCAAGGCCGCCAGCCGTCCCTACGATGAGGATCGTGATGGGTTCGTCATGGGCGAAGGCGCGGGGATCGTCGTTTTGGAAGAATTGGAGCACGCAAAGGCACGCGGTGCGAAGATCTATGCAGAGGTGTTGGGCTATGGTCTGTCGGGCGATGCCTATCACATCACTGCCCCCAGTGAGGATGGCGATGGCGGCTATCGCGCTATGGAGGCGGCGCTGAGGAATGCGGGCGTGGATGCATCTGAGGTGGATTACATCAACGCGCATGGCACATCGACCATGGCCGATACGATTGAGTTGAAAGCGGTGGAGCGTTTGTTGGGCGATGCGGCATCGAAGGCGACCATGTCTTCCACAAAATCGTCGACGGGTCATTTGCTGGGTGCAGCGGGTGCGATTGAGGCGATCTTTTCGATCCTCGCCGTGCGCGATCAAGTGGTGCCGCCGACGATCAATCTGGACAACCCGGCGGTCGAGACACCGATTGATCTCGCCCCCAATGCCAAGCGCGAGCGTGAGGTGAAGGTGGCCATGTCCAACAGCTTCGGCTTTGGTGGGACGAACGCGTCGGTGGTTGTGGGGGCGCTCAGGTAATGTGGCGTAACATTGCCTCGAATTTCCTGACCTTCCTTGTCGTCATCGTATTTTTGATAGGCGGGGTGATCCTTTGGGGTCAATCGCAGTATTCAACCGCAGGGCCACTGACGCAGAGCATCTGTCTGCAGGTGGAGCGGGGGTCGAACATGTCCCGCATTTCCCGCGCGTTGGAGGAAAAGGGCGCCATCAGCAATGGCGCGATTTTCCGGATGGGCACGGATTATGCGGGTAAGGCGGGGCTGCTGAAGGCGGGCAGTTGGCTGATCCCCGAAGAGGCCAGCATGGCGCAGGTGGCGGACATTATCACGCGCGGCGGGGCGAGCACTTGCGGCACGCAGGTGGTTTACCGCATCGGGGTGACGCAGGTGCGCGCCGAGGTGCAGGAGTTGAACCCCGCGACCGAGGCTTTTGACGAGCTGGTGGATTTTGAAGTGCAGGCCGATGGGTCGCGCCCGGCAGAATACAGTGAGGCGATTGCGGGGTCCGACACGCGGTTCCGCATTGATGTGGCCGAGGGGGTCACGTCTTGGCAGATCGTAACGGCGCTGAATGCGATTGAAGTGCTGGAAGACGCAATAGAGGGCGTGCCGCCAGAGGGGAGCCTTGCACCTTTCAGCTACGAAATTGAGGCGGGTGACAGCCGTTTGGGTCTTCTGGAACAGATGCGCGATGTGCAGCGCACCCGACTGGCCGCCGCGTGGGAGGCTCGGGATGCAGATGTGCCGCTGGCCGATCCGGCAGAGGTGCTGATCCTGGCCTCCATCATTGAAAAAGAAACCGCGCAGGCGGATGAACGGCCGCAGGTGGCCTCGGTCTTCGTGAACAGGATTCGGCGGGGCATGCGCCTTCAGACAGACCCGACTGTGATCTATGGGATCACCAATGGGGAGGGCGTGCTGGGCCGGGGCCTACGCCAAAGTGAGCTGCGCCGGGCGACGCCCTACAACACCTACGTGATCGACGGGTTGCCGCCCACGCCCATTGCCAACCCCGGTGAGGCGAGCCTGATGGCCGCCGTGAACCCGGGCGACACGCCGTATCTGTTCTTTGTGGCCGATGGCACGGGCGGACATGCCTTTGCCGAGACGCTGGACGAACATAACCGCAATGTTGCCCGTTGGCGGGCGATTGAGGCCGAGCGTAACGCGGAATAACGGCGCGGTTCGCACTGGAAAACTTAACGATTTGTTGGGCTTGAGCGCGTGCCGCGTAGCGCAACGCGTTGACTGATCCCCGATACACCTTTAGGCTGTGTCTTGCCGGAAGGTCATGGGTGCCTATCTTCCCATGCCTCACCTGGAGGGGTGATCGCGTAACGCATTGGACTTGGACAACATGATCCTGATCACTCCGGATGACGGGCCTGACAGCCTGGATGATATGATCGCGTCAGTGC
>JBCCAJ010000028.1:0-12814 GCA_039814845.1 Pseudomonadota bacterium
CCCAGCGCTGGCAGCAAATGTTCCAGCCGCGCCACGCGTTCGGGGTGACCCGGGGGCGTCACGTGGGTTTCAAAATCGTCGTGGGTGATCAAGGCTGTCGTCATATGGCCCTCCGCAGTTGATCAGAGCCTACGGCAAGTCTGCGGCTTGTCCAGACTTGTCTTGTTCGATGCGATGCGCCGTGCCATCCTTTTGCCATGGAAGAAGAAACAGGCAGTGCAGAGCAGACAGATACGTCCGCTGATGCCGCGAACGGCGCGTCAGAAAACGGGACAGCCGAAGGTCCTGTCGATGTCACCGAGCAGGCCCAGGACCTTGCCTTGGGGCTGTGGGACTTGTTGCACGGGTTCTTCCTGAACCTGTTGCGACCTTGGAACGCCTATCAGCTTGGCATCATCATCGCGCTTTTGATCGCGGCCTTCGTGTTGGAGCGCGGTCTTGGGCCGCGCATTCTGGAGTGGATGCGCACGCGGGAAGGCTGGCCGAAATGGCGCCTTCGGGTGCTTTTGATTCTGCACAAGCGGCTGACGCTGATTTTCTTCGTCGTGCTGATCTGGCCCACCTATTGGATCATGCAGGAAATGACGTGGCCCAGCCGATCCTATGTGGTTGGTATCGTGGCGCAGCTGGCATTGGCGTGGCTTTTGATCGCCATTGTCACGCGGTTCATTGCCAACGGGCTGGTGCGATCGCTTGTACGGTATGTGGGGTGGGCTTGGGTCACGCTCAGCATTCTGGGGGTCACGCAAGAGGCGCAGGTGTTGCTGGACAATGCCGCCATCGAATTTGGTGAAATCCGCCTGTCCGTCTGGATCATCTTGCAGGCTATCGCGGCGCTTCTTGTGCTGCTTTACGGTGCGCGGTTCCTATCGACGGTCACGTCCACGCAGATCCGGCGCAACGAAGATATCTCCCCTTCGATGCAGGTGCTGGCGATCAAGGTGCTGCAACTGATCCTCTATGGTGCGGCCTTCTTCATTGGCCTTAATGCCGTGGGGATCGACCTGACCGGGCTTGCGGTTCTGTCTGGTGCGATTGGTGTGGGTCTGGGCTTTGGCCTGCAGAAAGTGGTGTCGAACCTCGTGTCAGGCGTGATCATTCTGCTGGATAAGTCGATCAAGCCGGGGGATGTGATTTCGCTGGGTGAGACCTTTGGCTGGATCAACTCGCTGGGTGCGCGTTACGTGTCGATCACCACCCGGAACGGCACCGAATACTTGATCCCCAATGAGGATCTGATCACCGGGCAGGTGGTGAACTGGTCCCATTCCAATGATTTTGTCCGGCTCGATATCTATTTCGGTACGGCCTATGGGGATGATCCCCACCTTGTCCGCAAGATTGCTGTTGAGGCCGCCCAAGGGGTGGACCGTGTGCTGAAGGATCGCGCGGCGGTGTGCCATATCGTGGGGTTCGGGGACAGTTCGGTGGATTACATTCTGCGCTTCTGGATCAGGGACCCCACCGGCGGGCTGACCAATATTCGCGGCAATGTCTATCTGGCGCTGTGGGATGCGTTTCAGGAGAATGACATTTCGATCCCCTTCCCGCAGCGGGAGGTGCGTATGCTGGGTGAGGAAGAGCCGACAGAGGCAAAGCCCGCTTGAGCCGTAATGAGCCGCCATGTGGCGCAAAAAGGCCACGTGACACCATGGCTGCATGTGCTTCATTGAAATGTCATGAGCCGCTTGCTACCTTTGGCCTAGGCTTCAAGGCTGGAGCTTAACCCAAAAGGAGGCTTTACCCCTGTCTTTCACGGCTGATGCGGCACCCACCGCAAACAACAGCGCACCCACGGGCATTTCCGGGTCGGTGCCACTGCAAGGCGCTTCAAGCGAAGATCAGCTGACGCGCGTTCTTTCTTCCCTCTCAGACGACAAAGCCGAAGACATCGTGCAGATCGACCTGCGCGGGAAATCGGCGATTGGTGACTATATGGTGATTTGTTCGGGTCGTTCGACGCGGCAGGTGACGGCGTTGTCGGAAAAGCTGGCTGAACGGTTGAAGACGGAACTTGGCGTGCAAACGAAGATTGAGGGTAAGGAGACCGGTGATTGGGTTCTGCTGGACACGGGCGATGTGATCGTCCACGTGTTCCGTCCCGAGGTGCGGGAATTCTATCAGCTTGAAAAGATGTGGATGCCTAGCCCCAAAGCCGCCGCTACCTGAACCATGCGCGTGCATGTTTGCGCTGTGGGCCGCCTGAAGGCCGGGCCCGAGCGTGCGCTGATTGACGACTATCTTGCGCGGTATGACCGCACGGGCCGGGCTTTGGGACTGGGCCCGAGTTCTGTTCATGAGGTGGATGAGCGCAAAGCCTCTGACATGGCCGCTGAGGCCACGTTGCTGGAACGGGCCATGCCGGACGGGGCGTTTCGCGTGGTGCTGGATGAACGGGGCAAACTGATGTCCTCTATAGACTTTGCCGACATGCTAGCCCGCTGGCGCGATGACGGGCGAGGCGATATGGCGTTTGTGATCGGTGGGGCGGATGGGCTTGATCCGGGGTTTCGCGCGGGGGCGGATCAGGCGATTTCTTTCGGGAAGATGGTCTGGCCGCATATGCTGGCCCGCGTGATGTTGAGTGAACAGCTTTACCGCGCTGCGACGATTCTGGCTGGCACACCCTATCACCGGGCCTAAGCACGCTAAGTTTGTGGTTTGCGGTCGGAGAAATAGGCCCAGAAGCTTAGGATCACGGCGGCGGACGACACGATTGTCATCACAGTGCCAGGCACGAAATGCACGAAGCTGCCCAGATCGAGAAAGATGAAATACCCGACATCTGTGATCCAACCGACAATCGCGGTCATGACGATCATGACGACGGATTGCTGCCAGATGAACACCGCACCGATCACGGTGAATGTACCGATCCAAAGCAGGTTGAAACCATGCTGATTAATGATCGCCCCGACGGCGGGATGATATTCGTTTACCAGCAGTTCGGGCGCGACGGCATCGGCCACTGCTGCGACCGCCCCGCCTGTGTCTTGGGTGATAACGACAACGCCCGCGAACATGTGAACAAGGCCCCAGATCACCCAAAGGATCGCCGCAAGTTTGAGCGCGGTGGCTTGTGTGCTGTTCATCGGACCGCTCCTGAGGTTAACTGTGATGCCAGAACCAATGAGGATGTATTGGTTGATTTAGTCCACTAAACCACTTTGGTGGACACAGTCAACTATAAATCAATTATGCGGAACACCGACCTTGCTCTTTTGATTGACCGTTTCATGCGGCGCATTCACTTTGGCCTGCAATCCAAAGCACACGACTTTGATAAAGCCAAAGTGGGTCCGGGGGGCGGGATTGTTCTTCTGACGCTGTCAGATATGGGATCCCCAGGACTGCGTGAACTGACCACCCGTGTGGCGCGAGACAAATCGCAGATGACCCGCACCGTCCGGAGCCTGGAAACCAAGGGGTTGGTGCAGCGCTTCGCCTGTTCCGATGACGCCCGGGTGACGCGGATCCGGCTGACATCAGACGGTGAAACGGTGGTCAAAACGCTTCAGCATGCCGTGGCGGAAACCATTGATGATATCCTCGCGCCCAATTCGCGGGACGAAAAAGACGCGCTCAAGGCTATCTTGGAGCGCGCGCTGATCGATACTGATCCAACGTAACCTGCGCCTCAGAGTTATTGACAAACAATTCAATGGTTGTTTAATTGTTTGTTATGACGAAAACGAATCTCAATCTTGATCAGGTGACGGAACTGGCCGATACGTTCGGGCTGTTGTCCGATCCTACACGGCTGTCCATCGTGGTGGCTTGCATGGATCGCGAACGCGCGGCGGGGGAGATTGCTGAGGCCATCGGGTCTTCCCCTTCGCTAGTCAGCCATCATCTGCGCTTGTTGCGATCGGCCCGAATTCTGAGGGCGGATCGGCGCGGGAAGCAGGTGTTTTACGCCATGGCGGACGCTTGTGTGCATCGTGTTGTAAAGATCATGATCGAGCATCTTTTCGTGTGCCATGAAGAACCCGTCGAAACCTGAGAAGGACAAGAACCATGCCCGAAGTGACCCAACAAAAATGTGCCTGTGACAGCTGCGTTTGCATCGTTGCCATCGACGACGCGGTGAAGAAGGACGACAAGAACTATTGCTCTGACGCGTGCGCCGATGGCCACCCGGATGGGTCCGGCTGCGGCCATACAGGCTGCGCTTGCGATAGCTGAAGTCGGCGCACCCGGCGCGGAATCAAGGGCGTAGCCCGCCGCGCCTTCGTCCGCTGCCCCCTCTCACGCATGCTGCGCATGCGTTGCCGGCAACGGACAAGCGATTGCTTGCAACCGCTGAGAGGAGGGCCCAACCCAAGGCCTGGTGAAATGGGTACGCTAGCACATCGTTCGACCTCACGGCGGTAGGTCACGATAAAGCGGCCTCACTAAAGATTTGGATCGTAAGACCGGGGCCTGCCGAAGGCACTCTGTTCGGACCAATGAAAAAGGCCGCGGGTGGTACCGCGGCCTTTTTGGTTTTTGCAATAAGATCACTGCCCGTTCAGCGCATTCAACCCCTTGAGGATGTCGATGGCATAGGCCAGCTGGTAATCCTCTTCGCGCAAATCTGCCACTTCCTCGGCGCGCTTGAGGTCCTCTTCGATCACCCGAAGCTCTTCCTCGCTCAGACTGTCATTGTCGAGGCTGCCGCGCAGGTCGGCCTCGGACCGGCCGGGGCGGTCATCCTCTTCCTCATCCTCGGTCGCAGAGGGGCGAGGCTGTTCGACGAAGATGTCAGGCGACACGCCCAAGGCCTGAATGGAGCGGCCCGAAGGTGTATAGTAGCGCGACGTTGTCAGGCGCATGGCCCCGTCGCCGCGTAGGGGCATGACCGTCTGCACAGACCCTTTGCCGAAGCTTTTGGTGCCCACGACAATCGCGCGACGGTGATCCTGAAGCGCGCCGGCGACAATTTCAGACGCAGACGCCGAGCCGCCATTGATCAGCACCACCATAGGCAGGCCATCAGCCAGATCGCCATCCGTGGCATTGAAGCGTTCGCCGTCTGCCGGGTCACGGCCCCGGGTGGAGACGATTTCGCCCTTGTCGAGGAATGCGTCAGAGACCTTGATCGCCTGGTTGAGCAAACCACCGGGGTTGTTGCGCAGGTCCAGTACGATGCCAGAGATGGCTTCGCGGCCCCCGGCCTCTTCGATTTGTTCATTCAGCCCAGATTCAAGATTACGGTAGGTCTGATCATTGAAGGTGCTGACCCGCAGGACCACGGCATCGCGTTCGGTGCGGGCGCGCACGGCGGTCAGTTTGATCGTGTCGCGGATGATAGAGACATCAAAAGGTTCTGCCTCCCCTTCGCGCACGACGGTGATCACAATCTCGGACCCCACCGGCCCGCGCATCAGATCGACCGCCTCATTCAAGGTCAGGCCCAGCACGCTTTCGCCATCCACGTGGGTGATGAAGTCGCCAGCTTCCATGCCCGCTTCATCGGCGGGGGTGCCATCCATGGGGGTGACGACCTTCACGAAGCCTTCTTCCTGCGTCACTTCGATGCCCAGGCCACCAAATTCGCCCCGCGTCTGCACGCGCATGTCGGCGGCATCGTCAGGCGACAAGTAGCTGGAATGGGGATCAAGCGAGGTCAGCATGCCGTTTATCGCGGCATCAATCAGATCGCCTTCATCCACCTCTTCGACATATTGCGACCGGATGCGATCAAAGATGTCACCAAAGAGATCAAGCTGTTCATAGACATTGGTGGTTCGCTCGGCTTCTTGCGCCAGAAGGGGTGCTGCCACTTGGGTGGTCACCACGACGCTTGTCAAAGTGCCGATTGCGGCGGCCATCAAAAACTTTTTCATTGCAACCTTTATCCTCTATCCGTCTTGAACCAGAGCTCCGGATTGACCGGCTCGTTCTGTTCCCGAATTTCTATGTAGAGCGTTTCGGAGTTGGCAACACCCGCGCCCTCTTCACCTTGGGGCACAAGCCCGTCACTTCCTGCATCGGGGCCTGACATAAGGCCCACGGGGCTGCCACCGGGCAGCACCTCTCCTGCCGTACCATAGACCACATCGAGCCCGGCGATCACAAGTAAAATACCGGCCTCGGGTTCCAGAATGATCACGTTCCCGTAATCCAGAAGCGGGCCGCGATAGCGCACTGTGGCGGGGGCAGGTGTGGTGACAAGCGCGCGGGGGCGCGTGGCCATGACGATGCCGGGACGGGTGATGCCAGCCGCGTCGGCTTCGCCCGCGCGGCGCAGGATGGTGCCGTTGACCGGAAGCGGCAATTGGCCTTTGCGATCCGTGATGCCCGGCAGGCTGCCGGGGGTCTCATTGATGGCGATCTCGCTCAGGCCGCTGGCGAAGCCTTCCAACGTCTCGGTGGAGGCAATCAGAAGCGCGGTTTTGACTGGATCTTCCGTGAAGCGCTGGGGCAGGTCGGTGCGGCTGGCCATCGCTTGGCTCAGGCGGGACCGCGCGGTTTGCGCACCTTGCAGGCCGGTTTCCAACGTCCCCGCCGCGCTTTCTTGCAAGGCGCGCAGGACCGACAGTTCGTACAGCTGTTCGCGCAAGACGCTGGCTTGTGCCTGCAGCGCAGGGGTGACATCTGACACAATCATGCCAGACCGCGCCGTGCCCACAGGGCCGGACGGATGCAAGAGCAGCACGGGCGAGGGGTTCGCGCCGATGGTTTGCAGCACGCCCAGAAGCTGGGCGATCTCTTCTTCGCGCGCGGCCAGATCGCGGGCCAGCACATCTTCGCGGATGGCCGCCCGACGCAGCCCGTTTCGCATCGCCTCCAGCCCGTCTTCAAAGGCGCGGATGGTTTCGGTGAGCGCGCGTACGCGGTCCCGCGCACTGTCGGCCTGATCGAGAAGTCCTGCTGCATCACTCAGACGGTCCGCCGCCGCGCGGGCCGCACTGGCCGGGTCGCTTTCTTGTGCGAAGGCCGGCACCGTGAGGGCCAATGAGACAGCAAGTGCGCGCAGGATCATGTAATGAGGGTCTCTCCGGTCATCTCGGGTGGTGTATCCAATGACATGAGATGTAAAACCGTCGGGGCAAGGTCTGCAAGTCGCCCGTGGCGGAGTTTTGCCTCCTCTGGCCCGTTCACAAGGATGACGGGCACTGGATTCAATGTATGGGCGGTGTGCGGCGCGCCGGTAACAGGGTCGATCATCACTTCGCAATTTCCGTGGTCTGCGGTGACGATCATGGCACCGCCTGCTGCTTCCAACGCGATCAGAACACGGCCCAGCCCATGATCCACCGCTTCACAGGCTGCAATCGCTGCGCCCAGATCGCCGGTATGGCCCACCATATCGGGGTTGGCGTAGTTCACGACGATCAGGTCGTAGCCAGCTTCAATCGCGCCCACGACCTGATCGGTGACACTGATCGAGGACATCTCCGGCTTCAGATCATAGGTGGCGACCTTGGGCGACGGGGACATATGGCGTACCTCCCCCGGCTCGGCCTCTTCTTTGCCGCCGTTGAGAAAGAACGTGACGTGGGGATATTTTTCCGTCTCAGCGGTGTGGAACTGACGAAGACCCTTGGCCCCAACCCATTCGCTGAGCGTGTTGGGCGGGCGTTCATCGGGGAAGATGCAATCCATATAGGTGGCGTGATTGTCGGAATATTCCGCAAAGCCACTGACCACGGCAAATTCGGGCCGCATTCCGGTGTCGAACTTGTTGAAGCCTGGATCGGCAAACGCGGCCATGATTTCCCGCGCGCGGTCGGCTCGGAAATTGAGGCACAAGATGCCATCGCCATCCTCCATACCGCTGTAATCGCCCAGCACGCGGGGTTTGACAAATTCGTCCGTGCGGCCCTTGCCATAGGCATCGGCAATCCCTTCGGAGGCATTGCGCGCGGTGTAACCCTGTGCATTGCACAGCGCCTGATAGGCCAGTTCCACCCGTTCCCAATTGTTGTCGCGGTCCATGGCGTAGTAGCGGCCCGAAACGGTGGCAATGAAGGCCTGATCGGGCAGGGCACGATCGAGCGCCTCAAGATAAGACTTGGCCGAAACAGGCGCGACATCGCGGCCATCGGTGAAAGCGTGGATTGCGACCGTCAGGCCCTGTTCTGTCAGCATCTTCGCGGTGGCGATCATGTGGGCGATGTGGGAATGGACCCCGCCATCGGAAAGGATTCCCAAAAGATGCGCCACGCCGCCACTCACCTGCAGCGCCTTCACGAAACGGACGACGCCGGGCAGGGTCGCGAATTCGCCCGTTTCGATTGCGGCGTCGATCCGGCGTAGATCCATGTCCACCACGCGGCCCGCGCCGATATTGATATGGCCCACCTCTGAATTGCCCATCTGGCCCGCGGGCAGGCCCACATCCTGCCCATGGGTGATGAGCGTGGCATTGGGGCAAGTGGCCATGAGGTCATCAAAATGCGGGGTATTGGCCAGCACAGGGGCGTTGGCCTCCGTGACGTCCGACAGGCCCCAGCCATCAAGAATGCAAAGCACAACTGGTTTTGGGGTGGTCATCGCCTGTCCTTGAACTGCAGAATTGCGGCCTGTCTAAGCCCAAGGACCATGGGGCGAAAGACCGTTTGCGCTACCGTTTTCTGCGGCAGAACGCCATGGTCGGCCCGACGCCGCAAAAGCGGGGCGCGCCTATAGGGAGCGATGAGCGGTTCAGCGCTGTTTGATCCGCCGCAGCACATCTTGGGAGGCAAAACCATCCGGCGCCATGCCCACCGATTGCTGATAGGCGCGGATCGCGCGGCGGGAGTTGGGGCCGATGAGGCCGTCGATTTTCTCAATCGCAAAGCCTTTGCGTTTGAGCCGCCGTTGAAGCTCTTTCTTCTCATCAAAACTGAGGGGCACATACCCGCGCGGCCATGCTTTTTGAATCGCAGGACCGCCGGTGATGCGGTCTGACAAATGCCCCACGCCGATCACATAGGCATCGGCTTTGTTATATTTTTCAATCACTGCGAAGTTGTTGAAGATCATGAAGGCCGCGCCCTGGGTCCCGGCGGGCAACAGGATTGAGGCCTGCCCGTAATCCGGTACAGGCCGCCCGCGCATATCGGTCACCCCCAATTGCGCCCACCCAGACGGGCTGCGCTTGATCGACCGCTTGGCATTGGCGGCATTGAACCCTTGCGGCAGGCGCACTTCCACGCCCCAGGGCTGCCCTGAGCGCCAACCAAAGCGCTTAAGATACGCCGCCGTCGACGCCAGCGCATCTGCCGGGTTGTTCTTTGTCCAAATGTCACGCTTTCCGTCGCCGGTGAAATCCACGGCATAGGCCAGATACGAGGTCGGGATAAACTGTGTGTGGCCCATGGCACCCGCCCAGGAGCCGGTGAACTTGCCCACATTCACGTCGCCCGATTGAAGGATCCTGAGCGCGGCAACCAGCTGACTTTCGAAGAACTTGCCGCGACGGCCGTCAAAGGCCAGCGTCGCCATGGCATCAATCATCGGGTAATCGCCCATGCGCGTGCCATAACGGCTTTCCAGCCCCCAGACGGCCACGACCACCTCAGCCTCAACGCCGTAAGCCGCCTCAACCCGATCTAGAAGGCGGCGATGTTTGCGCAGCGCGGCCTGACCTTCGCTGATGCGCGGCGGGGCTACGGCATTGTCGAGGTAATCCCAGATCTGGCTTTTGAATTCCGCCTGATTGCGGTCTTTGGCGATGACCTCCGGATTGTAGCGGGCATTGCGGAAAGCGCGGTCAAAGACCTGAGGGCTGATCCCTTTGGCCAGCGCGCGACCGCGGAAACCGCGCACCCAGGCGTCGAATTCCGGCGGGTTGGCGGCGATGGGTTGGGCAAGATCTGTTTGGACATCACGCGACAGGCTCTCTGGCCGGATTTGCGGGCGCAAAACGGTCGCTTGCGCCACAACTTGCACGGCACCCTGTGCTTCTGGCCGCGCTTGCGGGCGCAGCGATCTGTCTATGGCCTCTGCCATGGCCTGATGGCCCAAACTTGTCAGGGCGAAAACGCCCGCTGCGATCCAAACTCTGCTCATGATCCGGCCTTTTTCTTAAGTGCCTGTTTGGTGATATAGTACCCTTTAGGGGGCACAACAGGAAGACGGGATCGCAATGCGGGCGAGAAATGGCCCCTATGCGGACCGGTAGTGATCCATTTCCTCCTGAATTTTCGCGCGATAATCCCGCAAAAGAGGCACACGGCGGGGGCGGAACGATGCGCCGGTCTCTGACAAGTCCCGCATGCGGTCCAGCCGGAACGCGCGGAAGTCTGTCCGTAGATGGCAATAGGCCAGAAGATTGTGAGAGGCCTGCATGAAGACGATGCTGAGCGGGTCCACCTCCCGCTGTGTCTGGCGGCCTTCGACATCTGTGTAGGCGAAGCGAATGGTGCGTTCTTCCCACGTGGCGCGGCGCAACGCGCCCACATCAATGCCCGGCTCTGGCATGGATGCGCCATAGCGGAAGGCCGTCAGCACAGCATGTTCCAGCCGATGTGCCTGCCGCGCGGGCAGTCGTGCGCGCAGTTTGGTCATCGCATTCTGCGCGGCCCCTGCCAGCACTGGATCGCCCAATTGTTGCACCTCGCGCAGGCCAAGAACCAACGCTTCGATCTCATCTTCTTCAAAACTGAGCGGGGGGAGGGCGGCATCCTCAATCAGCGTGTAGCCAAACCCTGACGCCCCGTCGATCACCGCGCCCAAGCCCCGCAATGCGTCAATATCACGGTAGATGGTGCGGGGCGTGACATCGAGCGCTTCGGCCAATTGCGCCGCCGTGGCGGGCGGGGGCGCGTTGCGCAGGGCTTGCATCAGTTGAAAGAGGCGATTGGTGCGGGTCATGGGCGGAGTGTGATGGAAAGCACTGACATATTCTGACAGTATGCCCGCCCGTCTATGCCCCGCCAAGAGAAAGTGAATTCAGTCCAAGGCCTGACCGAATGTGATCTTGTTGCCATCGGGATCACGGAACCCGATTTCGCGCATGCCCCAGGTTTGATCCACCGGCGCGCGCCCACGTTCTGGTACCGTCAAAGTGACCCCATTGGCCAGGAATTGCGCGCAAAGCGCATCCACGTTGTTGACGCGCACATAGATCTCCGCGCCGAAAGCGCCGTTTTCTCTGGGATGGCTGCTCAGATGCAGGATATCCCCATCCCGGGAAAGGGCCGCGTAGCGCGACGTGAACTGCGTCGGATCAGGGTCAGGAACCACGACCATTTTGAAATCCAGAACCTGCGTGAAAAATTCGACCGAGGCCTGAATATCCCTGCAATGCAAACACGGTTCAAGGGGCATGCTGTGATCCTTTGTTTCCAGATATGGTCCTACCGTCTGGAGCGTTTGACCTTCCGCTTGGCGCTGTCTGCTTTCTTTTTGTGCTTGGCGAATTTGCGCCTTGGCGGTTTGCTACGTCCACGCGACCCGCCTTTGGGCATGGTCTTGCCGTCAAGCTCCACCAGATCAAGTTCCAACCCGCCGGTCACCGGTGCGGCCTCTGTCAGGCGCACGGTCACGCGACCGCCTAGCCCGACCACGGTGCCCGTGTCCGACCCGGTCAACGTGCCGGCATCACGGTCAAAGTGGAAAAACTCGCGCCCAAGCCGCCGCACGGGCAAAAGCCCATCCGCCCCGGTTCCATCCAGCCGCACGAAGACGCCGAACTTGGCGATGCCGCTGATGCGCCCGGTGAAATCCTCGCCCACGCGCTCCGACAGGAATGCGGCAAGATAGCGATCGGTGGTGTCGCGTTCAGCCACCATCGACCGGCGCTCTGTCTCACTGATATGTTCGCCCGTGCTTTCCTGCCGTTCGATATCATGGGGCGTCAGCCCGTCATCGCCCCACCCGTGCGCGGTGATCAGCGCGCGGTGCACGATCAGGTCGGCATAGCGGCGAATGGGGGAGGTGAAATGCGCGTAGGACTTTAGTGCCAGGCCGAAATGGCCAAAATTGGCAGGCGCGTAATAGGCCTGCGTCATCGCGCGTAGGGTGGACATGTTGACCACGTCGGAATGATCCGTGCCAGCGGCGGCGTGGAGCAATTGGTTCAGATGCGCAGTCTTCAGCGTTTGGCCTTTGGCGAGCGTCAGCCCGGCGGCCTCAGCCACATCGCGCAAGCTTTCCAGTTTCTCTGGCGGCGGTTCTTCATGGACGCGGAAGAGAAGCGGGGTTTTCTTGGCAATCAGTGTCTCGGCGGCGGCCACATTGGCGAGGATCATGAATTCCTCGATCAGCTTATGGGCCTCCAACCGGTCGGCGAAATTGACAGAGTGCACTTTGCCTTCATCCGTCAGCACCACCTTGCGTTCGGGCAGATCCAAATCAAGCGGTTGCCGCGCAGCACGGGCATCTTTCAGCGCGTCATGGGCTGCGTAAAGCGGGCGGATCACGTCCTCCATCAGTGGCGCGCAGGCGTCATTCGGCGCGCCATCCATGGCGGCTTGCACCTCTTGATAATTCAGTGAGGCGGGGGATCGCATCAACCCGCGCACAAACCTGTGCCCGATCTTTTGGCCGTGGGCATCCACCTGCATCCGTACGGCAATGCACGCCCGATCAACCCCCTCATGCAGGCTGCACAGATCGCCCGATAGGACATCGGGCAGCATGGGCACGACGCGATCGGGGAAATAGCTGGAATTGCCGCGCTTGCGGGCCTCCGCATCCAAGGCGTTGCCCGGCGTGACATAGTGGGACACATCCGCGATGGCGACCCAGATCACATGGGCGCCTTCGTTTTTTGGGTCATCATCGGCATGGGCGAAGACCGCATCGTCATGGTCGCGCGCGTCGGACGGATCAATCGTGATAAGCGGCAGGTCTCGCAGATCTTCGCGCCCCTCAAGGCCCGCAGGTATCATCGCGTCGG
>JBCCAJ010000513.1:0-1820 GCA_039814845.1 Pseudomonadota bacterium
CCCCGGCAAGAGGGCCCATGATGCATGACAAAAACTGTCAGTATCTGCCGGCTCCGGCGCTGGGCACGCAATGCCCGCTTGAACTCCGCCTGAAAGCGCACAAATCTGACCTAAGATATTTGGAGCCTTTATGCCCTACGCTCATTCCGACAAAACCGACGTGGACGCCGCCACTGCCCTGCAGGCGGCCACCGCCAAGAACGTGAAAGCCCGCCACAAGCTGGAAGGCGGCAAAGCGTTTGAGATGGTGACCGAATTCTCCCCCGCCGGAGACCAACCCACCGCGATCAAGGAACTGGCGGCGGGCGTGTTGAACGGCGACCGCGATCAGGTGCTTTTGGGCGCGACGGGCACGGGCAAGACCTACACGATGGCCAAGATCATCGAGGAAACCCAGCGCCCCGCGATCATCCTTGCCCCCAACAAGACCCTGGCCGCGCAGCTCTATGGCGAATTCAAAGGGTTCTTTCCGAACAACTCGGTCGAGTATTTCGTCAGCTATTACGACTATTACCAACCCGAGGCCTACGTGCCGCGGTCGGACACCTACATCGAAAAAGAAAGCCAGATCAACGAACAGATCGACCGGATGCGCCATTCCGCGACCCGCGCGCTTTTGGAACGTGACGATGTGATCATTGTGGCCTCGGTCAGCTGTATCTACGGTATCGGGTCGGTGGAAACCTACGGGGCGATGACGCAGGATCTGCAAGCCGGGGGAGACTACAACCAACGCGAAATCATGGCCGATCTGGTGGCCCAGCAATACCGCCGCAACGATCAGGGGTTTCAGCGCGGATCATTTCGCGTGCGGGGGGACAGCCTTGAAATCTGGCCCGCGCATTTGGATGACCGAGCGTGGAAGCTGAGTTTCTTCGGGGATGAGTTGGAAGGCATCACCGAGTTTGATCCCCTGACCGGTACGAAAACCGACAGCATGGACCGCGTCCGCGTCTACGCCAATTCCCACTACGTGACGCCCAAACCGACGATGCAGCAGGCGATCATCAACATCAAGAGTGAGCTGCGCATGCGGCTCGATCAATTGGTGGCGGACGGCAAATTGCTTGAGGCGCAGCGCCTCGAACAGCGCACCAATTTCGACATCGAAATGCTGGAGGCGACGGGCGTCTGCAACGGGATTGAGAACTACTCCCGCTACCTCACAGGCCGCGCACCGGGTGAGCCGCCGCCCACGCTTTTTGAATTCATTCCCGACCACGCCATCGTTTTTGCCGATGAAAGCCATGTCTCCGTGCCGCAAATCGGCGGCATGTACCGGGGCGACTACCGGCGCAAGTTCACGCTGGCCGAACATGGATTCCGCCTGCCGTCCTGCATGGACAACCGGCCTTTGAAGTTCGAGGAATGGGATGCGATGCGCCCGCAATCGGTGTTTGTCTCCGCCACGCCCGCCGCGTGGGAGATTGAGCAATCGGGCGGTGTGTTCACCGAACAGGTGATCCGGCCCACCGGCCTTTTGGATCCGGAGGTCGAAATCCGGCCCATCGACATGCAGGTCGATGATCTGCTCGATGAAATTCGCCGTGTGAATGAACGGGGTCTTCGCACGCTCGTCACCACGCTCACCAAACGCATGGCCGAGGATCTGACGGAATATCTCCACGAACAGGGCATCCGCGTGCGCTACATGCATTCAGATATCGACACGATTGAGCGGATTGAAATTCTTCGCGATCTGCGGCTGGGCGCCTTTGACGTGCTGATCGGGATCAACCTGCTGCGCGAAGGCCTCGACATCCCCGAATGCGGGCTGGTGGCCATTCTGGATGCCGACAAGGAAGGCTTCCTGCGATCAG
>JBCCAJ010000511.1:0-1885 GCA_039814845.1 Pseudomonadota bacterium
GTAAAAGCGACCCTGTCATGGCCTCGCGCCTCACAATCCTGATCACCTATGATTGTGAACACGTCATCAACGGCACAAAAGAAATAGGCGTCTGAGGCAAACTCTCCGTTCTCACTCACGGCATGCCAGTAGTAATAGGCCTGTGGCTGCGGGGCATCGACCGCCGTCACGCATTGTCCCGGTTGCGCCGTCCACCACCCTTCCGAGGTCCATGTATCGCCCGCCAGATAGCCAATGGCGATGGAGGCATTAACGCCTGTTTCATTGCAAAAGCTAAGCTGCGCCGCAGCCGGGGCCGCAAGTGCCGTTAAAATCCCCGCCCCGAAAAGATGCGCCCATCTGCGTGCCATGCTGTCCCCCAAATCGTCTGTTTTGCCGCAAGCCTAGCATATTGGCCCGGCTTGGCCATGAGATTTGACCATCTGATTTGACCGTCACGTTTGAAAGGCCGGGTCCATCGGGCGGATTGATTTACGCGCGCAGCTGCGGCACGGTGCATCCAACACGGGGGATCAAAGATGAAAACCATGATCAAAGCGCTGATTGCCGCTGCTCTTTCGGGGGCCCTGTCCCTGCCCGTTCTGGCGGAACCAACCGGGACATTCCGCTTTGCCCATGATGTGGGCTCGGGCACGTTGTCGAGCCTTGATCCCATCGCCAATGGTCGCATCCTGACGATCACGGAAAAACTGATGAGCCGCCTTGTCCGCCCGGGCGTGGAGGGCATCCCCCAGCCCGATCTGGCCACCGAATGGCGCGCCAATGAAGATGGCACGGTTTGGACGTTTGATCTGCGGGACGGCGTGACGTTTCACGATGGCAGCGCGTTTGATGCGGGCGATGTGGTCTATTCGCTGGATCGCATTCTGGATCCCGCCTCCAACAGCCCCGCGAAATCGGTGATTTCGATGGTGATCGGGGTTGAGGCCCTGGATGACATGACGGTGGAGCTGACGCTGGAAAGCACCTTCGCTGATCTGCCCTTGCAACTGATGGACCCGCGCCTGCGCATCGTGCCGGAAGGGTCGGGTGACACGATATCCCAGACAGGCATCGGCACCGGGCCCTTCAAAGTAGAGAAATTTGACGCCGACGGGGTGACCGTGCTGACGGCCTTTGACGACTATTACGAAGGCACGCCCAAGCTGGCCCGGATGGAAATTTTCGGCATCCCCGACGAAAAAACCCGCCTGCAGGCCTTTCTGGCCGGGCAACTGGATATGGAGCGGGGGATAAAACCATTGGTGCGTCGCGCGCTCAACCGCTCGGACGCATACGTGGTGCAGGAAATTCCAACGGGCAACTGGTCGGGCCTGGTGTTCCGCACGGATGTGGAGCCCTTTAACAATGTCCGCGTGCGCCGCGCCATGCGCATGGCCGTGGACCGCGAAGAGATGCTGAAACTGGCACTTGATGGCGGGGGGATCATCTCTTGCGACACGCCGGTGGCGCCATCCGATCAATACCGCGCCGATATGGACTGCGCCCGCGATGTGGCGGGCGCGAAAGAGCTTTTGGCGCAAGCAGGCTATCCCGACGGGCTGACAATCAAGCTGCATGTCGCCGCCGTCGATGCGGCGTGGGAGGCGATGGCGCTGGTCTTCCAAGATCAGCTGGCGGCAGCCGGGATCACGGTGAAGATCGTGAACGCATCAGCCGATGGATACTGGTCTGAGGTCTGGATGAAGAAAGACGCCTTTGCCACAAGCTGGGGCGAACGGCCGGGCGATCAGGCGTTGAATGAGCCGTTTCAAAGCCAGGCCAAATGGAATGAAAGCTATTTTCAGGATTACACCTTCGACAGCATGTTGCGCAAAGCGCGGAACAGTTTGGATTTTTTCGAACGGCGCGAATTTTACCTGCAAGCGCAGCGATATCTGGCGGA
>JBCCAJ010000351.1:0-3742 GCA_039814845.1 Pseudomonadota bacterium
CCAACGAGATTGACCCCGAGGCGCTTGCCAAGGTCAACGAGGTGGAAAAGAAGGCCAAGAAATTGACGCTGATGGAGCTGACCGAACGGACATGCAAATGGCCTGTGGGTGACCCTGCGACCGATGATTTCTGGTTCTGTGGGCTGCCGGTTCAGGCTGGCAAGCCCTATTGCGAGGCCCATGTCGGCGTTGCATTCCAACCCATGAGCGCGCGCCGAGACCGTCGCCGGTAGCGCGGACACCCTATACAGCATCCAACACCCGCCGCGAAGTCTTCAAAAGACTTCGACCACATTCTTTAAAGAATGCGATCCGGCGCGATCACTGTTGCTGGCTGTTTTGCGCTTGCTGGGCGACCTGAGCTGCCGCTGCCATCGTGCCAGGACCCACAACGGCATCCAGGAACCCCAAGTAGAGCCCCATGTTCTGCAAATTCACCTGAAACTCCAGCGCGGTTTCCCGATCCCATCGCGCAAAGCGGCCATCGGCCATCAGGCGCAGCTCTTGCACTGGCAGACCGGCCTTGAGTGCGTCGATGTAAAGATCTGCTGCGCGTTTGGCATTGTATTCGACACCATCGCCTTGCTCATGCATGAAACCCAGCGTCTTGATCGCAGATGGCTCTCCGCGTTCAACCCCGCGATTGATCAGCTTGAGCCGCACGGCCGGATCATCAAACAGCCCTTCACCATCGGCGAATTTGGCCAATTCCGCCTGCGCCGTTGAATTGCCTTGTGCCGCTGCCAATTCGTAAAACTCCGTGGCTTTAATTGGGTCGGGCAAATCCAGTTTTTGTGCCAGTTCAGGGCTGACGTCATCGGGGCTCATGTAAAGTTCAGCAAGACGCAGCTGGGAAAAATGGTAACCCGCATCCGCCGTTTCTTCCAGAAGCGCGAACATTGTACCGAAATCCTGCGGTACGCCACGGCCAATCTGGTGCATGATCGCCAGTGTGGCCTTCGCGGGCAAATCGCCCCCTTGGGCGGCTTTCATGTAGTTTTCCACCGCGCGCCGGTGGTTTTCCCGAATGCCGCCAATGCCGAAATTGTAGTAGTCGCCTACCTTTGTGTAAGCCGCTGTCACACCGTTTGACGCCGCCATATTGAAAGCCCGCAAAGCATAGGTGTGAAACCCTTCGCGTTGCATAATCACGGCCATATGGAACAGCACGCGGGCATCTTGTTCAGGGCCAATCAGCGCCGCTTCACAATGGGGCCGCGCCTTCGCCAAAGCGGAAAAGGTGGCAGAGCCCGCATCCCGGCTCACCGGGGCCTCAGCCGTGGGTTCGCCTGCCAGTTTGAGGCATTCCTCCAACGCGCCCGGCATCTGCGCAGTCGCGCTGCCAGCCATTGTCATAACCGCAGCACAAACCGCACCGCCCACCATCGCCATCATTGTTTGACGCATCATAAATTCCTTATCCCCAAAGCCATGGCCGCGCTCGGCCTATGCTGCTCATCAGTTTGGCACAAATTGCCAGCCATCACCGCAAAAATCCACTGCTCGTTTTGCCGACAGGCTGTCACCTGATCGTGAACAATCCCTGCGACGCTCGGTGGAATATTGCGCGTGAGGCAGGAAAGACTCAACAGGCGGTGTTTCGCCCGCTATGGTGGCAACATATCGCGCACAGAATTTGTGCTTATTGAGAGGTTAACGAAAGGGAGTTAGGTAACCGGCTCTACGCAGGAAATGCTGCTGCCGAGCAATCGACAGGCAAGAACAAGGGGCTAAAGCCTGACACATGTCAAAGAATAATTATGGCGCCAAACTGATGGGAAATCAGGGCGCCGTTATCATCGGCATTTACCTTTTTGGCATGACCACCATCGCTGGTGGGGCATATGCCCTGCGCGATACGTTGTTTAACACTCCTTTGGCCAGCACCGATGTCACGGATGCGATGCCGCTGCCCAGTCTGGGTGATGCGCCGCGTCTCACATCTGTTGAGCGTGAAGACAGCAACAGCCCTCAAGCCCCTCGCATGGCACGCCTCAACCCGACGGACACTTTGCTGGAAGAGGGTGTTTTGTCACCGCTCTCTCGTATTTTTCTGGGCGCGCCCGACGTGCGGCCACCCGAACGCCCCGGTTTGTCGGACCCTGAATTGGCAGATGATGCCACCGATCCTGAGGATGAAAGCGAAGCGGTCGCAGAAGGGCTGGGCGTCTCAGCGCGACCGCGACTGCGTCCGTCCGACCTGGCCCGCCGCTCGGCCACGGATGAAGCTGTTCGACTGGCAAGCCTTTTCGTGCCGGATAACTCTGATGATCCTAACTTGAATGCGGCGCCAGAGCTGGCGCCGGAGATTGTGCCCGAAACCCCACGCATCGCAGCCCCATCGGCGCGCTGTCCCAAACGCCTGGCCCGCGGCATGCCGAAACGGCGCGGCGGGGCCGGGGGGGCCACGTCGGTTATGTCCTCTGCACAGGGCATTGACGGCGTGAAGCGTGATCAGATGGTCGTCACGGAACTGCTTAAGGGCAACATGCCCAGTTTCCAGCGCAACCTGGTACCTGTGACCCTGCGTGGGACCACCTCAGACGGCCGGCAGACCAATATAACGCTTTGTGTGACGCCAGATTACCTGGCGCTGGGCAGTGACCGCGATTTCGTGCGCGTGCCGTTGGGTCTGAGCGGGGCCAGCCGGGTGGCCAAATCCTTCAATATGGTGCTGCCAACGCCGCGCATGGTGGATGCGATCTACCGTCAGGCCACGGTGCGTCTGACGCCCAGCCCGATGACTCCGGGCCCACAAATGACCTCGACATCCTATTTCATGCGCCACAATGCCACCGTAGAGGCGCAGCGCCGCAGTGCAGGTGCGACCCATGGCAACCTGATCTCCGGCCACAAAAAGGACGTTGTTTTGACCACGCGCCTTGCCAGCAATCGAGGCCGCGTCGCGATCTATGGCTGGCACCGCCGCAATGGCACACCCATTCAGCCGCTCAGCACTGTGCATGGCGCGGGCTATGCCGATTACAGCCACGGCATCCGGTTGGTCAGCCGCACGGCTTACCTTGATGGACAAGAGGTTGATCTGCACCAGATCATGGCCAATCCGCGCTATGCGGGGATTATCAGCCACGAAGGCCCAATGGGCCGGTCTGTGTTGGCCTCCAACTGATCTTGGGGCGCTGCCCCCACTAACCACCGGGTGTATTTCTGGCAAGATAAAGCCCGGGATATCTGGGCTCTTGATCTTTCTTAAAATACTCAAGTCGCTCCCCTCACACAGGGCGCGTACGAAAATTTTGTCAGAGATTTTGGGTCAGAAGCCTTTGGCTTGCACGCGCAACTGGCGGGCACGGGTCAGGATGGCATCTTCTACGGCGCGCTGCGTGGCTGTGCTGACGGCGGCACCGCCACGTGTTTGCAGCGCTACGTTGAGAGATCGCGCATCAAGTGCTGGATCGCTGATCAGAATTGTCGCGCGATACACCTGACCACCGCCCGGCGGGCGACCAAAGCCAGTGGAAATCACGCCTGTAAACGGATCGGCGTTTTGCACCGGAAGGAAATCGAGAACCTGAAGCGAGGCCGTCCAAAGGTAGCGGTTCACCTTTACCTTGGTGCCGCCATCGCGAAAGACGTCGAACAAGCTAGAACCAGATGTCACGGCGCTTTTCGATTCCCGGCCTGTTGAAACGGTGAACGCGTCTTCACGCAATTGCCGATCTTCGCGTGAGCAGGCCGCCAGAATGGCGATGCAGGATGCCGCAACGACAGTGGCCTTCAC
>JBCCAJ010000175.1:0-5932 GCA_039814845.1 Pseudomonadota bacterium
GCCGCCTCAGCGGCAAGGTCAGCATCCGCGCCCACCACGGGTGCGATCTCTCGTGCCAGCGCCTCAATGCGCGCAATACGGGCCGCCTGCGTCCCGAGCGTCCGTTCAAACGTGACGTTTTCCAGCTTTTCAAGCCACGCGCCCATGCCCTCCTTGGCCACGCGCAGATCGTTTTCCCAGAAGAATTTCGCGTCCGACAGCCGTGCCGCCAGCACCTTCTGATTGCCCGCCAGAATGGTTGCGCCCTGATCGGCGGTTTCCACGTTGGCCACGGTCACAAACCGCTCAATCTGCCCCGATTTCGGATTGCGCAGAGAGAAGAATTTCTGATGTTCCCGCATGGAGCTTTGCAGCACCTCCGGCGGCAGGCCCAGAAAGTCCGCGCCAATCTCGCCCATCAATGGCACCGGCCATTCCACCAGCCCGGCCACTTCCGCCAGAAGCCCCTTGTCCTCGACCAACTCAAGCCCGGCCTCATCGGCCAGCTTGGCTGCTGCCGACCCAATCGCATCGGCCCGTGCGCGCGCATCCAGCATCACCTTGCGCGCCGCCAATTCGGCCTCATAATGTGCAAAAGACGTCACCGCAAAGCGCCCCGGCGCCATGAAGCGGTGGCCCTCCGTGGTGTCACCTGAGGCCATCCCTTCCACCACCAAAGGCACGACCCGCGTCGCTTCACCCTCGTTCAGAATACACAGGATGGATTGCAAGGGCCGCACCCAGCGCAAACTGCCCGCCCCCCAACGCATGGATTTGGGCCATGGGAAATTGCGGATCGTGGCCTCCAGCACCTCGGCGATGATCTGGTCCGCTGACCGACCGGGGCGCTCAATCCGTGCGAAATAGACCTGGCCCTTCTTCTCATCGCGAAGTTCCAGCGCCTCCCGCGCCACACCGGCCCCGCGCAGGAAGCCTTCAATAGCCTTCTCAGGCGCATCCGCGCGAGGGCCTTTTCGTTCTTCCAACACCGTCGGGCTTTCCGTCGCCACGCCCGCCACCGCCAACACCAAACGGCGCGGTGTAGAAAAGGCACGCGCTTCGCCAAACTCCAACCCCGCCGCGCGCAGCCCCTCCGTGACACGGGCCCGCAAATCCTCAGCCGCACGGGTTTGCATCCGCGCGGGTATTTCTTCGGAGAAAAGTTCGATCAGAAGATCAGCCATATCGCTTCTTTCACTCAGGAGGAGGCTGGCACCCATCGGGCACCGGCTCCCCGTCAAACACAACCTCGCCGCAGGCGTTGATCTGATGCCAGACATAGCCGCGCCCATCGCCAAACACGGCCACAACCCGGTCGATCCCGTAGATCACATCGCGCTGCCCCAAAAAGGCCCGCGCGGACCCGTCTTCCAGCGCCTGCCCCACGGCATTTGCGTCAAAACAGTCAAACCAACCGGGCGCTTTCAGCGGCACGGCGTCCGCGTAAGCCTCAAAGCGTTCCGACAGCACCTTTTGCGTTAGATCCGTGGTGAAACAGGCGCGATACCGGATGGGGGAGGAATTGGCATCAATCGCCATGAACCCGTCATAGGCAATCACTTCTGTCTCACCAGAGGCCAGCGCCGTCAGCTGCACGTCTTCCCCCGTTGGCGCCACCTCTTCATAGAAGTGATAGACCTGAAGGTAATACATCCCCACGCCCGCAATCAAAGCGGAGCCGAGGATTACAATGGCCAGAAACTTCCCCATCAGGCTTGAAACCCGCCCGCTTCGGTGCGCACGAAGGCGTCCGCGCATTGCTTGGCCAGCGCACGGACGCGGCCGATATAGGCCTGCCGTTCAGTCACGGAAATCACCCCACGGGCATCCAGCAAGTTGAAGATATGCGAGGCCTTGATGCATTGGTCATAGGCCGGGTGTGCCATCACGATGCGCTTGCCCGTTTTAGGGTCGTCCTCGGGCTCTGACAAAAGCGCCTCACAGGCCGCTTCTGCCTCTTCAAAATGGCGCAGCAGCACATCGGTGTTGGCCGCATCAAAATTGTGACGGCTATATTCCTCTTCTGTCTGGCGGAACACATCCCCGTAACGCAACGCAATCGGTGCGTCGGGGTCGTTATAGGGCATCTCCATCACGTGATCGACGCCCAGCACATACATGGCCAAACGTTCCAACCCATAGGTCAGCTCACCCGAGACGGGGCGGCAATCATGCCCGCCCACCTGCTGGAAATAGGTGAACTGGCTCACCTCCATGCCGTCGCACCAGACCTCCCAGCCCAGGCCCCAGGCCCCCAGCGTCGGGCTTTCCCAGTCGTCTTCCACGAAGCGAATGTCATGAACGCCCATGTCAATTCCGATAGCGTTCAGAGATCCAAGATACAGATCCTGGAGATTCGGCGGGCTGGGTTTGATCAGCACCTGATACTGGTAGTAGTGCTGCAACCGGTTGGGGTTTTCGCCGTAGCGCCCATCGGTCGGGCGGCGCGAGGGTTGCACATACGCTGCGGCCCAAGCTCGCGACCCAAGGGATCGCAGCGTCGTGGCCGGGTGAAACGTACCTGCGCCCACCTCCATGTCATAGGGCTGCATGATGGCGCAGCCCTGCGCTGCCCAATAGCTTTGCAGCCTCAGGATAATCTCCTGAAAGGATCTTGGTTTGCTGTCTGTCTCAGACATATCTGCTTCCCGTTTGACCTGCGCCGGATGATGTCTGATCTCCTATTGCGCATGGGTCAGAGGGTCAATTGCACTCTACGGCAATTCCATCCTCTACAGGGCGCAATTTTGGGGTGCATGCCCCATTCAACCTGATACAAATGGCGTGGATAAAGCTGCCACATCAAGGGGAAGATGTTTTCATCATGACGCGTTCGATTTTTATTTTATTGCTAGGCCTTGGGATGGGCGCTTTCGGAACTGGATTTGGATCTGGGGCTGAGGCACAATCCGCGCCGCGTATTCTGGAAGCTGTGGAGCCCGAACTGATCCCGGAAGAAAACCAGGCTCAGGCCCGTCAGAGCGAGGCGCAGCTCAACCAGGATCAACGCTCCGCGATCCAGCGCAAGCTGAAGGATGGTGGCTATTACCTTGGCATCATTGACGCGTCCTTTGGTCCCGGCACCCGCGCGGGCATGCGCAACTGGCAGACCGCGAATGGGTATCAGCCGACGGGCATTCTGACCGCCAAGCAACGCGCGGAATTGCTGGGTCAATTTTCCGCCAATCTGGATGATCTGAACCTCCGCACCGTTCAGGATGATGAGGCCGGTATAAAGATCACCATGCCCACAGCGGCAGTGACCTATGACAAACATGAAGCGCCGTTCACCTTTTTTGAAGGCACGGGCACCGTCCCCGGCGCGCGGATGCTGTTGATCAGTCAGCCGGGGGATCGCAACAAGCTTCTGGCGCTCTACGACATCCTGCAAACGCTGGAGATTGTCCCCGAAGAAGGTGAGCGCGCGATCGAAGGCGAAGGGTTTACCCTGCGTGGCGAGGGCAGTGAGTTTATCTCCCATACTCAAGCCTGGCTGCGGACCGGCGAAATCAAAGGCTTCACCCTGATCTGGCCCGTGGGGGATGAGGATCGTCGCCGCGCACTTCTTACCGAACTGCAAGGCAGTTTTGAACGGGTTCCGGGTGTGCTGGACCCTGCCGTGGGCGACGCAGAGGAGCAGCGGGTTGATCTCGTGTCTGGCCTCGAAATCCGCCGTCCCAAGAAATCGCTTTCAGGATTCTTCGTGGATCGCGCGGGCACCGTCGTGACATCGCTCAACGCGGTGCAGGGCTGTGAGCGCGTGACGATTGATGAAGACTACACCGCCAATGTGGTGGCCATCGACGACGCGCTCGGCGTGGCCGTTTTGCGCCCTGCCTCCCCGTTGGCGCCCACATCCGTGGCAGAGTTTCAGATGGTGTCGCCTCGCCTGCAATCCGAAATTGCCGTGGCCGGGTTTTCTTATGGCGGCGTTCTGGGTTCGCCTACACTGACCTTTGGGCAGTTGTCTGATCTGGTGGGGCTCAATGGCGAGGACGATGTCAAACGTCTGGCCCTTGCTCCGCTGGAAGGCGATGCTGGCGGTCCGGTTGTGGATGGGTTCGGTGCCGTGGTGGGCATGCTGTTGCCCGGCGGCACGGATGGGCGTCAGCTGCCCGATGGCGTCAGCTTCGCTGCAAATACAGAGGCACTGACCGCCGTTCTGCAACAGGCAGGTGTTTCGCCTCAAGCCTCTAGCGCGAGCATTCCGGTGCCGCCGGAGACGCTGGCCAAGAAGGCAACAGGGATCACGGTTCTTGTAGGCTGCTGGGACTGACACGTTTCAAAGCGACCAAAACAAAAAACGGCGGGTCGATTGACCCGCCGTTTTTCTTTGTGTTGATCCGCGTTACTTCTTGTCGGCTGCCATTTTGGCCGAGGCCGCATCGCCCACATTGTCCACGCCACGCTCTTCCAGCAGGGTCGTGAGCCAGTTTGGATCCATCTCCGGAACTGAGCTGAGCAACAGGTCGGTGTAGGGGTGGTGCGGTGGCTTGAACATTTCGTCCTTTGGCCCTTGCTCCACCACTTTGCCGTACTGCATGACCACCACCTCGTCGGCGATAGACCGCACCGTGGCAAGGTCATGGGTGATGAACATATAGGCCAGATCGAGTTCATTCTGCAGTCGGTCAAGCAGGCGCAGAATGCCTTCGGCCACCAGCTGATCAAGCGCGGATGTCACCTCGTCGCAGACGATGAAGGTGGGCTCCGCCGCCAGCGCGCGGGCGATGCCGATGCGCTGTTTCTGACCACCAGACAGTTCAGGCGGATAGCGGTTGTAGAACTTCGACGGATCAAGCTCGATCAGATCAAGCAATTCATCCACGCGGTTTTTCAGCGCAGCACCCGTCAGACCGGAATAGAACTGTGCCGGACGGCCAATGATCTCAGAGATTTTGACCTTCGGGTTCAGCGCGGTATCGGCCATCTGATAAATCATCTGACACTGCCGCAACTGATCGCGCGTCCGGTTTCGGTAATCCGGCGGGAAGGGATCACCCTTGAACAGGATCTCCCCCTTGGAGGGTGGCAACAGCCCGGTGATGCAGCGCGCCGTGGTCGATTTACCCGACCCCGATTCACCCACCACCGCGACGGTCATGCCCGCGTAGATGTCGAATGACACGTCATCCAGCACCTTGGCCCCGCCGGTATAGGACGCATCCACGTTCTTCACGGAAATCAGCGGCGTGCCGTCTTTGGGCCGATAGCGTTGCGGGCTGGTGAAATCGCGGACCGCCCAAAGTGACTTGGTGTAGTCTTCCTTGGGAGCGCTCAGCATCTCCTCGGTCGAGGCTTCTTCCACCTCATTGCCCTTCAGCAGCACTTTGATCGTGTCGGCCATCTGCGCCACCACCGCGAGGTCATGCGTGATGTAAAGCGCGGCCGTGTTGAACTGCTCCACGATGTCGCGGATAGCGGCAAGCACTTCGATCTGAGTGGTCACGTCCAAGGCAGTGGTCGGTTCATCAAAGATGATGAGGTCCGGACGGCACGACATGGCCATCGCCGTCATCGCCCGCTGCAACTGACCACCTGACACCTGGTGCGGATAGCGGAAGCCAATCTCATCGGGGTTCGGCAGACGCAGGCGGCGGTAAAGCTCCACCCCGTCTTCCTGCGCCTCGACCCGCTTTTTCAGACGGTACTGCAACGGCGCTTCCGTGTGCTGGTCAATCAGCTTATGCGCCGGATTGAACGACGCCGCAGCCGATTGGGCCACGTAGGCGATACGAGAGCCGCGCAAGGCGCGACGCTCTCCCTCTGACGCGGTGGTAAGCTCCATCCCGTCAAATTCGATCGATGAATCCTCCGTGATGCGCGTGCCGTCGCGGGCATAGCCCATGGCGGCCGCACCGATGGTGGATTTGCCTGCGCCGGATTCCCCGATCAGGCCCATCACCTCACCACGGTGGAGGGTCAGATCGACACCTTTGATGATGTCGATCCA
>JBCCAJ010000100.1:0-8073 GCA_039814845.1 Pseudomonadota bacterium
GCGTGCGTCTCCGCGAGGGAGTTACAGTCCCCTGCCACACCTTGCGGCCTGTCGCCCACTGACGCGAGTTCCTAGAGGCCGGGGGTAGACCCGTCAACCCGAAAATCCGATGACAAAACAACTGGACGCGAGCGGCAGCGCGGCGCATGGTGCGCAGGTTTTGAAATTCTGAGGATGCACGGCGGATGGCGGCGAAAAAACCGGATTGGGTTGTGGCCAAAGAGCAGGCTAAAAAGGCCGCGCGCGACGAAACTGTGTGGCTGTTCGGCCTGCATGCAGTGCGCGATGCGCTTCTGAATCCAAAGCGGGACAGGCTGCAGTTGATCGTGACGCAAAATGCGGCGGCCAAGCTGGCAGATGCGATTGCGGCGGCCGGAATGGAGCCGCAAGTCGTTGATCCACGGCGCTTTCAAGCGCCCATTGATCCTCAGTCGGTGCATCAGGGGGCCGCGCTGGAGGTGCGACCGCTTGCATGGGGCACGCTGGAGGATGTGTGTCTGAGCGGTGGGGCAGGACCCCTGCGCACCGTTCTTCTGGATCGGGTGACAGATCCCCATAATGTCGGGGCCATTTTGCGATCGGCGGAGGTGTTTGGCGCCTCTGCGGTGGTCGCCCCGCGCCATCATTCCGCGCCTGAGACCGGGGCCTTGGCCAAATCCGCGAGCGGGGCGTTGGAACGTCAGCCCTATGTGAAGGTCCGCAATCTGAGCCAGGCCATCATCGACCTGCAAAACATGGGCTACGTGGTGCTTGGTTTCGCCGGAGAGGCCGAACAGACGCTCGAATCAGCGCTGGGGGAGCTGGAGGATCGGCCTGTGGCGCTGGTCTTTGGTGCCGAAGGGCCGGGACTGCGGGCCAAAACGAGAGAGACGGTGGACCGGTTGGTGCGCATCCCGTTTGCGGGGGGATTTGGGTCCTTGAACGTGTCCAATGCCGCGGCGGTGGCGCTTTATGCCAGCAGGGCTTGAAGACGCGCGCAAGCAGCTTTTATGTGTTGAAAGGCATTGAAAGGCGCGGCCATGGGCAAGAAAATCGCAACCTGCAACTATTGCGGCACCCGGTCTGTTCTGGTGTTTGATGAGGCGCGCCATGAACTGACCTGCGGGGCGTGTGGGGCACCGCTGCATGATATGAAATTCATGCCTCAGCCTGTTGAAAACAAGACTAAAAAACCGGTTTCGCCGAAGCGAAGCACGCCGTCTGGTGCGGCGACGGGTTGGGCCTTCAAAGACAGAAAAACCAAGAAGAAAAAGAAGAGAAAACCCATGTTTCACCGTGTTTTGGAAGAGATCATTGACGAAATTGAAGATATTTTCGACTAAATCTCGTACAGGCCCGCTTGGGCACGTTCAGACACGCGCCAGCGATCACAGCTGTTTTATCGGGTCTTTGAATTTTGAAATTAAGACCTATGTGAGGGTCAGGGTTGCCGGTACGGAACACCGGCATCACCCTTCACTGTCCCTCGTTCCGCGACTGCGCCCAGACATTGTTCTGGGCGCTTTTTTTTAATATGCGGTGACGTGAGTATCGGACAGAAGTGATTTGAAATCCAGTGCGAATGCTGTGGGCCGCTGATCGACGCGCCCTGCCATTGTCAGGATGTTGTGTCGCGCCCGGCTTTTTCGGCGAGGCCGGAGCGGGATTGGCGGCTGGCCAGTTCCTCCATCACATCGCTGATCTCGACGCCGCGGGAGTGGAGCATCACGATGAGGTGGAACAGCACATCTGCGGCCTCTGAGGTGAGGCGGGATGTGTCGCCCTTAACGGCCTCAATCAGGCATTCCACCGCTTCTTCGCCAAACTTTTCGGCCACTTTTTCGGGGCCCTTGGCGAGCAGTTTTGCGGTCCAGCTGTCATCCGGGGATGCGCCAGCGCGGGTTTTAATGATGGCTTCAAGCTCGTCCAAGGTCATGCGCCCAGCCTCATAGGGATGCCGGCGGCGGCCATGTGGGTCTTCGCCTCGGCAATGGTGAAATCGCCAAAGTGAAAGATCGACGCGGCAAGCACGGCGGATGCGCCGCCTTGCACCACGCCGTCGACCAGGTGATCCAGCGTGCCGACGCCGCCAGAGGCGATGACGGGCACAGAGACAGCATCGGAGATGGCGCGGGTCAGCGGCAGGTTAAAGCCCGCGCGCGTGCCGTCGCGATCCATGGAGGTCAGGAGGATTTCGCCCGCGCCTTTGGCGGTGACGGTGCGCGCAAAGTCCACCGCGTCGATGCCCGTGGGTTTGCGACCGCCATGGGTGAAAATTTCCCATTTGCCGTCTGCCACGGTTTTGGCGTCGATGGCCACGACGATGCATTGGCTGCCGAACCGGGCGGCGGCCTCGGCCACGACTTCGGGGTTGGCAACGGCGGCGGAGTTGAAGCTGACCTTGTCTGCACCGGCCAGTAACAGGTCGCGCACGTCTTCATGGGTGCGCACGCCGCCCCCGACGGTGAGGGGGATGTAGCAGGCCTCTGCCGTGCGGCGGACCACGTCGAACATGGTGCCACGATTTTCGTGCGTCGCGTGGATGTCGAGAAAGCAAAGTTCATCGGCACCGGCGGCGTCGTAGGCGCGGGCGGCATCGACCGGGTCGCCCGCATCACGCAGGTTGACGAAGTTTACGCCTTTGACGACGCGCCCATCCGCCACGTCAAGGCAGGGTATGATCCGGGTTTTAAGCATGTTTTCGCGTGTTTCGCCGCAGGTTGAACTGTCACGAGGTTGTTTATGGTCAATCGGTGCAATTTGCCAGAGGATGGACGGTGTGAATTTCAAGAACGAGGGATCCTAAATGCTACGCGTTATTCTATGTATGGTTTTTGTCGTGTTGGCCGTGCCGGTTTCGGCGAAAAATGACGATCTGGTCCGGGTCAAGGCAGCGGGTGATGTGGCCACGACTATGGATGCGCTGGAGGCCGCTGTCACAGGGGCCGGGGCGACGGTGTTTGCGCGGGTGGATCACGCGGGCGGCGCGGCCAAGGTGGATCTGGACCTGGCGCCATCGCAACTGCTGATTTTTGGCAATCCTAAGCTGGGCACGCCAGCGATGCAGGATGACCCCATGGCGGGGCTTTTCTTGCCGCTCAAGGTTTTGGTCTATCGCGATGGGGCAGGTCAGGTTTGGCTGGCCTATGAAGATCCGCGCGCGATGTTTGAAGATCTGGGCGGCATTCCGGATGAGGCCAAGTATCTTGACATGATGAACGGCGCGCTGGCCAAACTGACGGGCAAGGCCGCCGGGGGCTAACTGCGGTTCTTACCTTTTTGGCTTTCCCGTTTCGGCCTTGAGCCGGGACCTTTTGTGATCAATCAGGAAAACCAAGGGCCAAGGACGAAACGGTCTGTTCCGAGGCTGACTAGGACGATTTAAAATCCGCGAAAGTCGGCGAAGCGTTTTTCTTCGTCTTGATGAAACGCGTCCATTTCGCCCTCGGTCATCGCTGCATCTTTTTGGATGGCCGGGGCCTCATGCGGCGCGGTGGCAGGCAGATGGCGCGCATCCGGGGCATGGTTGCGCGCAAAGGACGGCATTTCGATGGCCGTGTAGCCGGTCCTGCCCGTGCTGCCCGAATGTGAGACTTTGAACCGGGTCAGGTTGCTCGACAGTTCAGAGGATTTCTGGTTGAGCGCCGTGGAGGAGGCGTTCACCTGTTGCGCCGCTGCTGCGTTTTGCTGGGTCACCAGATCGAGCTGGTTGACGCCATTATTGACCTCATCAATGCCCAGCGCCTGTTCACGCGCGGCGACTGCGATGTCAGACATGACGGTCTGCATTTCCACAGTATTTTTCAGGATCATTTCGAGCCGTTCACCAGTGTTTTTCACCAATTGGCTGCCTTCGGTCACGTGGGTTGCGCTGCTGGTGATAAGCTGGTTGATTTCCGTGGCGGATTCCGAGGCGCGCTGAGCCAGAGAGCGCACCTCAGAGGCCACAACAGCAAAGCCCTTGCCAGCCTCGCCTGCACGGGCCGCTTCGACCCCTGCATTCAGCGCCAGGAGATTGGTCTGGAACGCGATGTCATCGATCACGCCGATGATGCGGCGAACGTTTTCAGAACTGCTTTCAATCAGGTTCATCGCATCCATGGCATCGCGCACCACCTTGGCGCCGCTTTCGGCCATATCGCGGTTGTCGCGGCCTGTCTTTTCAGCCTGATCGGCACGGTCGGAGGTGCTTTTGACGCTTTCGGTCAATTCATTCAGGGCGGCCGCAGATTGTTCAAGCGTCGCGGCCTGCGTTTCTGCGCGGGAAGCCAGATCATCCGAGGCCTGATGCATTTCGCTGGCACCCGTCTCAACCGCCTCTACGGCGTCATGCATTTCTGCGATGGTGCGGCCCATTTCATCAAGCACTTCGTTATAGCTTTGGCGCAGATCCTCGTAGTCCTCAGGAAAGGGATCAGAGGGCGGGCTTTCGATCTTCAGGGACAGATCGCCTTGCGCAAGGCGTTCAAGCCCGGCGCTGATGTCTTCTACGACGCGGCGCTGTTCGACGAACGTATCCTTTTGAGAGCGGTGTGATTCGATTTCTTCCAAATGGCGCGCCTGTTCTTCCTGTAGCGCCTTTGTCTTGGCCAGGCTTTCGCGGAATTCGCGCAAGGTATCAGCCATCTGGCCCACCACGTCTTTGACGCCAGTGTTTGGAATATCGACGGAAAAATCGCCCTCAGACATGGTGTGCATCGCGCCGCGCAGATCACGCAGCGGTTTCATCACACGGCCCAACGCGATGGCAACCGTGCCCGCAATCAGAGCGCTGAGCACGATAATGACCACGGCAGACGTGATCGCAACAGACCGCAACTGCGACATGATCATCGCATCTTCGATGCCGGCTTCCAGCGCGCCAATCAAGGTACCTGCCTCGTTTCGAATGGGCACCCAATTGGCGGTGTATTTGGTGTCACCCAAGGTGAATTGCCCGATGTAGCCTTCCACTTCGTCCAAAAGATCGGTCATGATGTGTTGGGTCGCTTCGGTCGACAGGGCACCGTCCTGAGCGTCGGGAATGGTTGTCGCGATGCGTGTGAAACTGCCGGTTGCAGCATCATGGGACAAGAGAGAGACATGCACGCGGGATTGTTCCCGCACGCGTGCCATGGTCGCGTCGAGCCCGCCGGCGGGCAACCCGTTCCATGTGAGCCCTTCTATTGCCCCTTGGCTATCGATGATGGTTTTGGGGACAGACACGCTGGGGTTCAACTGGGCGTCACGCACAAGAGCCCCGGTCAGAACATTGATGCCAACGGAGGTTTCAAACTCTTTCCCGTCTTTCATCGCGGCGCGCTGGAACACACCCATGATCAGGGCGAAAACGACCATGGATGCGACCACGGTGATCATTGTGGTCAGCACAACTTTGGTATTCAGCGTCGCAGAACGCAGCATCGGGCATCCTTCCTTCACTCAAGCGCCTGGCATGGCAACGGATTACGCCCCGTGCTTAGCCACGGAAAATTTAAGAACCAGTTTCCATCACTGACCACACAGGTCGATTTCCGTCTCTGGCAGCGGAAAAAATCAGAACAACTCGATGCTTCCTGTGGGGCGCGGTGGCTGAGCGCGCGGCACGGCGCTCGGGACGGCGGCTTGATCATGGAGAATGTCCCGCTGTGCCACCCCGGTGGCAGGTAGAAAGCCAAGTCGCCGCCCAAAGGTGCCGCCCACATCAACATCTTTCAGTCTGAACCCTTCCTGCCGCACAAAATCCTGTGCAAATCGCGCGTTATTCGCGCCGATGGCAGAGCTCGTCCTGATCACTTTAGCGCCGCCAAAAAGGCTGACCTCCAACCGGTTTTTGGCAGCCCCAGCCTGCAGCAACGCGTTGACCAGCTGTTCCATCGCATGTGCGCCATATTTCACCTCTCCCGTGGCACTTGGGTCGCGCCCGGGCAGCAAAAAGTGGTTCATCCCCCCGATACGCGCCACGGGGTCGAAAAAGACAGTGGCAATGCAAGAGCCCAGAACGCAGAAAAAACGATCATCAGGATGAGAGGAGACGCGAAACTCCCCTTGCTTGATGTTGAAGATGTTTTCGGTGGGTCTAAACATTGTGTGTCTTCTTTTCGCGTGTGTCCTGATGGTTTGGTGCGGAACGCGATGGGGGGGTGCGTGGTGCTTGCGCGGGCTGTGATGCGGGCTTTAAAGCAGCCTTTAATACGGCTGGACCGATCTGCTGCAATGGCAGTTCTTCTTGAACCGCGCCTGTTTCTTCGGCGGCGCGGGGCATGCCATAAACGACGCATGTGTCCTTGTCCTGACCGATGGTCCAGCCACCGCGATGGCGAATGTCCAGCAAGCCACGTGCCCCATCGCGGCCCATTCCGGACAAAAGCACGCCCACCGCGTTAGACCCCAACCCGCGCGCTGCTGATGAAAACAACACATCAACGGAAGGGCGATGCCCCAATTGCGCGGGCCCGTCCTGCATCTGACACATGCGCCCATCCTCAGAGATCACCAAATGCTGTGTGTTGCCCGGCGCCAGAAAGATGTGCCCGGGGCGGAGCAAGTCCTTATTGCGCGCCGCGCGCACGCTGGGCGCGCAAAGCCGATCAAGGCGATCAGCGAGCCCGGGAATGAAAGAGCCATTGATGTGCTGCACGATCACGGTGGGTGGCGCGTTTTCTGGAAAATGCGACAGCATCTCGATCAACGCTTCGATCCCACCTGTAGATGCCCCGGCCACCACGATTTTCCATTGTGATCTGGCGGGCATGCTGGGTGCCGCCTGAGGTGCACCGGCACGCCTTTGGGCGTTTGCATCTGGCGCAAAGCCGGTCGGTTGCGATCTGCGAGGGCGCCAGTCGTTCTCAATGAAGGATGTGAGCGCGCCCACGCGGATCTGGCGCTGGCTCGGCAGGCGTTTGTGAGGGGCCGCTTTGTAGGCAATGATCCAATCAATCGCGAGCGCTGACAAGAGCGACAGGAACACGGCCAAACCCGCCTCCTGGATGAAATCTTCATCCAAAACGACAAGATCGGGCTGTTCTTTCTGGGAAAGATCATGCGCCTCAGTCAGGTCGATGGCATGTCGCAAATCGCTGCCAGGGCAGGCCGCGCGCAGGTCCGACATCATCTGAACCGCGCGCGAACGGCTTGCTTGAACCACAAGAAAACAGGAAGGCGCGGGCGTGCGTGTCACGAAATGTCCACTCTTCAACAAACGATGTTCAACGCCTTAGGACCCGGCCCTTAAGAATTTGAAAACAGGCGTGCAGAAATACCCACGCGTCTGGAACCGGGTTTTTCGCCGCTCATCGAGAATTTTATGGATTTGCCGTGCGCCGCTGTTCTCCGGTTAACGGATTATTTGCGTGTTGCGACCAGTTTCCAGACGCGGAATCAGATGCGGGTTTGGCCGCTGGGCCGGACCAGCGACGCAAATGGATTGGCCAGATGCCAATCCGGCTGTGCCATGTGCGCCCTTGCTTTGTCTCATTGGCTTTTCGGCCAGAGGCTTGGGTGTGGGCGCCTGCGCTGACCCTGACCGCAGAGAACGGACGATGGATGCAAGAGGAGCACGCATGTCAGATGACAAACTATACCTGCCGGAACATTTCGACGGCACAACCGTGTCGCAGGTTGCGGCTGCCTTGCTCGAACGCCGTGGCAAACCCGTCGAACTGAGCGCGGAGCGCGTGAAAACGGCCGGCGCGCTTGGGCTGCAGATTTTGATCTCTGCCAACACGCAATGGAACGAAGATGGCCAAACCTTTGAGGTGGTCAGCGCGTCAGATGACTTGATCCAGGCGAGTGAGGTTTTGGGGATGAACCACGCGGATCTGGGCTTGGCAACGAAACAGGTGGTGGGATGAGTTTGAAGATACTGGCAATCGATGATTCCCGAACCATGCGCAACCTGCTGCAAGCCACACTTGGTCCGGCGGGCTTTGATGTGGATGTGGCGGAAGATGGTGAAGACGGCCTGCGCATGTTCGATGACACCGACCCGGACGTAGTGATCACCGATATCAACATGCCCAAGATGGATGGGTTCGGCTTCATTGAAGCCGCCCGTCAGCGCAAGCGCGAACGCGTTGTGCCAATCCTCGTGCTGAGCACGGAGTCGGGCGATGA
>JBCCAJ010000426.1:0-2866 GCA_039814845.1 Pseudomonadota bacterium
CTGTTGCCCAAGGGCGCGGTGGTCCGCTTTGACGTGATCAATAGTACGAAACGGCCTGTGATGGCGGATGCGCATTCAGCTTCGGTTCAGAATGTAGTTTGGGTGGAGGTGCGATCAGAGCCTGCCATTCGTCACCGGATCCTATTTGATCCGGGCCATGGGCTGGAAGAACGTCTTATTCGCGAGCAGTTTGAGTAAGGCTGTCGGGCCGAACAGAGCGGGTTCGCCAGGCTCTGGGTTGCGCCAGGGGAAGGCGCGGTGGGCTACGCCTTTGATTCCGCGCCGGAGCGATTCTATTAAGTATCTGAGAAAGAAAGATTTTCCCCCTGTTATCCGATAACAAGCCCCCGTTATTGCCTGTCGATCCGCACCATGGTCACACTTGCCGCCACGATCCAAATGCGACGAAGAAAGGCTGCCCCATGGTTACCTCAAACAGATTGAAATCTGCCGCGCTGGCCATCTTGATCCTGATCGGTGCGTCCCTGGATGCACCGATGTTGGGCGATGATGTTGAGGCGTCGCACATTGCTGCGCCGCCTCAGGTTCTGGTTGAAACGCTTTGACTGGTCAGCCCTTGGCGTAGCCGATGGTTTGCAGCGCGTCCTTGATCTCATCAAGGATCACCGGGTCGTCGATGGTGGCGGGCAGTTTGAACGCCTCACTGTCGGCAATCTTGACCATCGTGGCGCGCAGAATTTTGCCTGACCGCGTCTTGGGCAACCGATCCACGACCAATGCCAGCTTGAACGCCGCCACCGGGCCGATCCGGTCGCGCACCAGTTTCACGCATTCTTTTGCGATCTCATCATGGGGGCGGTTCACGCCTTTTGACAGGCAAACGAACCCCACGGGCAACTGGCCTTTCAGCTCATCCGTCACGCCGATCACGGCGCATTCGGCCACATCGGGGTGCGCGGCCAGAACCTCTTCCATGCCACCCGTCGACAGGCGGTGACCGGCCACGTTGATCACATCATCGGTGCGCGCCATGATGTAGAGGTACCCATCCTCATCAATCATGCCTGCATCGCCCGTCTCATAATAGCCGGGGAAGGTGTTGAGATAGCTTTTCTTGTACCGGTCTTCGGCATTCCACAGATTGGGCAGCGTTCCAGGGGGTAGGGGGAGTTTGATGGCAATCGCGCCCAGCTCATTCGCGCCCATCTGGTGACCCTCATCATTGAGGATCTGCACGTCATAGCCGGGCATCGCCACGGTGGGGGAGCCGATTTTGACGGGCAGCGCCTCAATCCCGGCAGGGTTGCCGACGATGGTGTAGCCGGTTTCCGTCTGCCACCAGTGGTCATAGACGGGCACGCCCATCACCTTTTGAGCCCATTCAATCGTGTCCGGATCCGCCCGTTCGCCCGCCAGATAGAGCGCGCGCAGGCAAGAGATGTCGTAATCCTTGATCAGCTCACCCTTAGGGTCATCGCGCTTGATCGCGCGGAAGGCGGTGGGGGCGGTGAAGAAGCTGCGGACATTATGTTCGGAAATCACCCGCCAGAAGGTACCCGCATCGGGGGTGCCCACGGGCTTGCCTTCGAAGACAATCGTCGTGTTGCCGTGGATCAGCGGGGCGTAGCAGATGTAGGAATGCCCCACGACCCACCCCACGTCAGAGGCCGCCCAGAACACATCGCCCGGGTCCACGTCATAGATGTTCTTCATCGTCCAATTCAGCGCCACAAGATGGCCCGCCGTGGGGCGGATCACGCCCTTGGGCGCGCCCGTGGTGCCGGAGGTGTAAAGGATGTAAGCCGGGTGGTTGCCTTCGACCGGAACACATTCTGCAGGGGTGACGCCTTCTTGCATCGCATACCAATCATGATCGCGGCCGGGGGTCAGCTCCATCATGTGTTCTTCGCGTTGGAGGATCACGCAGAAGTCGGGCTTGTGGGTGGCCAGTTCAATCGCGCCGTTCAGCAGCGGGCCGTATTCCACCACGCGACCCGGTTCCAACCCGCAAGAGCCCGCGATGATCGCCTTGGGTGTGGCATCATCAATGCGCACGGCCAGCTCATTGGCGGCAAACCCGCCGAAGACCACCGAATGGATCGCGCCGATGCGGGCACAGGCCAGCATTGCCTCAATCGCCTGCGGCACCATGGGCATGTAGATGATCACCCGGTCGCCTTTTTCGACGCCCTGCGCCTGCAACGCGCCCGCCAAAGAGGCCACGCTGGTCAGCATATCGGCATAGGTGATGGTGTCTTTGCGGCCGGTGATGGGGCTATCATAGATGATGGCCGCCTGATCGCCGCGCCCTGCATTCACATGACGGTCCAGCGCATTCCAGCAGGTGTTCACCCGAGCATCGACATACCATTCATAAAGCGGCGCGTTTTCGTCAAAGAGCGCCTTGCTCGGCTTTTGCATCCAGTCAATAGCCTCGGCGGCCTCCATCCAGAAGTTTTCTGGGTCCTCTTTCCAGCGGCCATAAACGTCTTGGTATGTCATTGATGTTCTCCGTCCCATTTGCGCTTTGTTACGGGACGGGCGGGGAGGGGGGCAAGGTGGCGTGGCAAATCTGGTGGAAAAGACGCGGATTTTCGTGTTTTGGCGATCACGGAACAGCTTTGCGCAAGTGATCCGCGCAGACGTGACACGCAGGTCGGTGGATTGGGCGACTCACCTGTTCATTCGTTCGGGTGTCCTGGCGCGCGCGTTAGACCTCATAGGCCAGACGCAACCCGCCCCAATGACGCCCATGCACCGTGATGGGGGCAGACAGGTCTTTCATGATTTTGAAGACACCACCGCCCATGTCGCGGCGGTAGACCTGTAACAAGAAAGGTTTGGTATTCTGCCCAGCCTTTAGCCCCACGCGATCATCAAAAATGCGGCGATTGCGGCTGTTGCC
>JBCCAJ010000036.1:0-11632 GCA_039814845.1 Pseudomonadota bacterium
CACCTGGTGGTTCTGTCGAATGGCGTCAACTGGTTTGAGAATGCAGCCGAAAGCCGCGCAGCCGCGGCCGAGTGAACCAGTGTTCCTGACAAGGTTGTGGGCGGCGGAAGCGTCGCCCACAACAAAAAAGAAACCGGGCTTTGGGCCCGGTTTTTTTTGTTGTCTTCTTGGGTGGGGGGCGGTGAATGATCTGGATATTCAGAAATTCATTTGGAAACGCGAGCTTCGGCTCTGCGGACTTTGCCGACGTTTGTTCCGCCCCAACCAAAGGCGACCATACCACTCAAAGCAGACTTAGTGATTGGAACCCGATCCGGACACTAGAGCGGCATAACGATCAGAATGAAGGGTGAACAGCAGGACGTTTCTTTCGTTTCGTCCAAAACAGCTTGCAATCGACCTTTGTTATTGTCCACTAGCGCAACGCTTTTAGACATTTTCGCCCGCCGCTATGAGAACCGAACACTTCGAGATAGCTTCGAGCAACGCGATAGCCGTCTCCTTGTTCAAGCATTCCGCATCCTAGCAGAGGACATTTATCCTTATTACAGAGACGGCAAGGAAGACACCATTGGTGTCGCTTTCTGGACCGGTCTGCATAGCAACATGTCGCGCGAACTTGGAGTGAAGGAGCTATCACCAATATGGTTTTCCTACACGACTAAGTGGAACGGGAATGACCACGTTCAGACCCACAAAAACGCTATGGTCAACGTCTGCGAGAAATGGTTGACGAAAGCTATTTCGGGTTCCCCCGACGAGCACATCAAAGAGCGATTGAGCCTGATTGAGTTAGGTTTTCGAGGACGTGAAGCTGAAATCAACGTAATGAACGAGACTGCAATCACAGATGGTGAGCAACTTATCGCTTCACTCTCACGCTCCGGCTTGCGAGTGCCAGGCGACCCACTTGAGGCTGCACGCAAGTTGAGGGAGGCAAAAACTGAGACCTTTCGAGCGAGTGTTGAGGAACTGAATGCGCGATTCCGCCAAGCCAACTATCCGTTGAACTATCACAACGGCTACATTCAGATTTCGACCGACGATGTGCTTCAGCGAGAAATTGAGACACCGTTTTGGGCACTGGTCAGTGACCCCATTTGGGCAAACGTCGACTTGGATATGAAAGAGGCATTCGATCTTCGCGACAGCGATGGGCGCGACCCGGCCTTCTATGCAGCCCGCGCATTGGAGAGCACTATCAAGATAATCTCCGATAAAAAGGGATGGACCCATGGAGGCGAAAAGGGCGCCCACAACTACATCGACAACCTTTCATCGAAAAAGAATGGCTTTATTTCCTCTTGGGAAAGCGCGTCATTGAAGGAATTCTTTACACATGTCCGCAATCCATTTGGACATGGCGCAGGTAGTTCGCAAATGCCGAGTTTACCGCGCCTTCAAACCGAATGGGCCATCGAATTTGGCATGAGTTGGATAAAGAATCTCATTCGACGCCTGTGAGATACTTTTAGATTTGCGAGCCCCGTTTCCTGTGCGTTGCGGACGCTCATGCTCCTTTCTGCATCAGTCAAAGAGGGCTCAAAGCCGACATTCTCTGCGGCTGCAGTGCAATCGGGGCTTCGGAAAGGATCTTGCCCTTCCCGAATAGCCTCCTTCGAAGTCCGCTTCGCGCCTCAGGCCACCGCGTGCGCCAGCGCGCATTGCTTCCACAGCACCTCTAGCGCACCCACCAGCCGTTCGATATCGGCATCCGAATGCAGAGGCCCCGGCGTGAAGCGCAGTCGTTCGGTACCTTTGGGCACGGTGGGGTAGTTGATGGGCTGCACATAAATCCCGTAATCCTGCATCAGGATATCCGAAATTTGCCGGCACTTCACGGGATCCTTGATCATCACCGGGATGATGTGGCTGGGGTTGTCCAGGTGCGGAATGCCGGCCCTGTCGAGCATTTTGCGCAGTTTGGCCACCTGGCGGCGTTGTTCAAAGCGTTCCTTCTGGCTGACCTTGAGATGCGCAATCGAGGCTTGCGCGGCCGCTGCTACGGCAGGGGGCAGGGCGGTGGTGAAGATGAAGCCGCTGGCAAACGAGCGGACGAAATCACACAGCGCTTCTGACCCGGTGATGTAGCCGCCCATGCAGCCATAGGCCTTGCCCAGCGTGCCCTCGATCAGCGTGATCCGGTCGGCCAGCCCTTCGCGTTCGGACACGCCGCCGCCGCGTTTGCCGTAAAGGCCCACGGCGTGAACCTCATCAAGGTAGGTCATCGCGCCGTGTTTTTCGGCCACCTCAACGATTTCTTTCATCGGGCAGATATCGCCATCCATAGAATAGACGGATTCGAATGCCACGATCTTGGTCATGTTGGCGGGCAGGGCTGCCAGCTTGCGATCCAGGTCTTCTGGGTCGTTGTGCTTCCAGATGGTTTTCTGGCACCGCGCGTGGCGGATGCCTTCGATCATGGAGGCGTGGTTCAAAGCATCCGACAGGATCAGGGCATCGGGCAGGCGGGAGCCAAGCGTCGACAGCGCGGCCCAGTTCGACACGTAGCCAGAGGTAAACAGTAGCGCGCTTTCCTTGCCGTGGAGGTCGGCCAGTTCGCGCTCCAGCTTCACATGCTGGTGGTTGGTGCCGGAGATGTTGCGCGTGCCGCCCGCGCCCGCGCCGCAGCTGTCGATGGCGTCTTTCATGGCCTCGCGCACGATCTCATTCTGGCCCATGCCGAGATAGTCATTGGAACACCACACGGTCACCTCATCGGGGGCGTCATCATCATGGCTGCGCGCCTTGGGGAACTGGCCGCAGCGGCGCTCCAATTCGGCAAAGATGCGGTAGTTGCCTTCTTCCCTTAGGGCGTCGAGCTGTGTGTTGAACATGGCATCAAAATCCATTGGGTCCCTCCGGTCTTGTCGTCTTGTTATTGGGGTCTTTGGGTTCTGGCAGCATCCAGCGCCAGAGTTCGGCATCAGGTAGCGGCAGCACCATCAGCCAGTGTTCGAGAAGCGCGAGTAGTGTGATCGCGAAAAGAAGTGTTTGGCCAACGGCCTCACCGGGCGTGGCGGCGTAGATCAGCCCGTGGAACCAGATCGCAGAAACCCAGCTGAGCAGCGTGACCGAGATGGGAAAGATCCAGTTGAGCCGCGCGATGCGGAAATGGCTGGGCAGGTGGTCAAGGACGCCGGGGAAGAACTCGGCGTTGATTTTGCGCACGCCCATGTAGAGGTTCAGCTTGGCAGAAATGCGGGCGAAGTAGAGCAATGAGAAGGTCAGGATTGCCACAGAATTCGCTGCCTCCGCCCCGAAAATCCAAACCGCGCCGAACAGCACCGTCAGCAGCAATTCGTGATAGGCGATGGTGCCCCAGGCGAGCCAGAACCGGTCGCGCTCGTCCACGTCAGGCGGGCAAGCGCGGCCATTGGGGCCGGTGATGGCACCGGTCAGAAACGAGATCTCCGCCCAGCCCCAGATCGCGAGTGCGGACAGGAATGCGCCATAGGCGCCCCACACACTTGTCATGTGCAAAGTCTCGGAAAAGCCCCAGACGCCCGCGGCCAAAAGCGGCAATGTGCCCACCAAGGCCAGCATCCGCGCCCGCGCGCCGCGTCGGTCCGCATGACGCACCAACACAAGAATCGCGCCCGTGGAAAACCACCACAGGAACACGGCCACAATCCCGGCGATCCAGACAGACATCATACCCGGCCCGCCTTTCTTCTTGCCATAAATATCCCGGGGGATCGTCGAAGCCTTTGGCTTCGACGTTGGGGGCTGGCCCCCACTCCGACCGGTAGATATGCGCGCAAAGCCGCCATCAGTAGCAGGGCTCCAGACGCGTCTCGGCGGGCACCTCGTTGCGGATCGCGGGGATCATCAGAAGACGCAGGAAACATGTCGCCGCCCGCGCCCTTGCAGAGGTGCGCTTCATCATGCCCATGGGGCCGCGCAACTCTTCCGCCTCTGCCAGATCGGCATTTGCTTTCTGCAGGGACACCAGAAGCGGCTGCCAGTTGCGATGTTCAATATCCAGCACGATGGGGAAGATCTGCCGCGAAAGCTCCGACGTTTTGGTATAGACCTCATGGGCGTACCAATCAGGGTCCACGCCCAGGGCCTCGTGGAACACAGGACGCTGGTGGTCGCGCACATACATCGTGGCGTAGACCGCTGTCAGGAAGAACTTGATCCAGTAGACATTGCGCCCCGAAGTCAGTTTCGGGTCCGTCTTCATCAGCAGGGCAAAGGCCTCGCCATGGCTGAATTCATCATTGCACCACTCTTCGAACCACTTGAAAATCGGGTGGAAGCGGTGTTCCGGATGGGCCTGCAGATGCCGGAAGATGGTGATGTAGCGGGCGTAGCCGATCTTCTCAGACAGGTACGTCGCGTAATAGATGAATTTCGGGCGGAAATAGGTGTATTTCTTTTTCTGGGTCAAAAAGCCCAGATTTACCCGCAGTCCGGCTTCGCGCAGGGCATCATTGATGAAACCGGCGTGGCGCGCCTCATCCCGGGCCATCAGCTGGAACAGCTGGGTGATGTCTTTGTTCGACCCGCGCCGCTTCATTTCCTTGTAGAGCACGCAGCCTGAAAATTCCGCCGTGCAGGACGAGATCAGAAAGTCGATGAACTCTTTCTTCAGCCCGGGGTCCATCCCCTCCCAATCGACCTTGTCCCAGTCTGCGTTTTTCTTGAAATGGCCTTTGTTGGGGTCAGACACCATTTGCGCGATCAGCCGGTCCCATTCTTCGCGGATGTTCGACACATCGATGGCGTCCAGCTCATCGAAATCGGTGGTGTAGAAGCGCGGGGTCAGGAGCGTGTTGGCCATGGCCGTTTCGGTGGCCATTTCGTTGGTGTAGATGCGATCCTGTTCTTCCTGAATTGCAAGGCCTTCTTCGACCGTGGTGGCATCGGCGGTGTGTTTTGCTTGAATGTTCATAGCGTGACCTCCTCAGAGAAGGAAAATTCGCAAAGTTCCATGACCTCCAGATCGCCGGTCAGGCGGGTCCAAAGCTGTTCCAGTTTGCTGGCGCGGACAATCACGGCTTCGCGGTCCTCGGAGACGATCTCTCCGAACGGGGCCATAATCTCAGGGCCTTGGACCTGTACCTCGTCGCCGGGGTAAATCACGGCCCCATTGTTGAAGCGCACATGCGCGTGCAGGCTTTCGAATTTATGTGAAATCTCAACGGTGCAGGGTGCCCGTTCGATCTCTTTTGTGAGCCATCCCATTTTGGCTTCCTTTCCTAAGTTACGGGCCGCGGCGCGGTTGCGGCCCAGGTCGTGTTGTGTCGTGTCGTGTCTTGGTCTTCGGTTATTCCGCCGCCACGGGTGCGGCGACGGTCATTTCAGGTGTGTTGCGTTTGATCTGGGGGCGGCCCAGTTCGGTTTCTGCCGCCTCTGCCAGCAATGCGCCCACGGCCTGGGCATCACGGATGCAGCGCAGCGCGGGTTTTGTCTGGCGAATGCTCCATGGGCGCACATGGGGCCAGCAGACCAGATAACTGAGCCGCGTGCGTTGATCCAAATCAAGGACGATCGTACCGGTGCCCGCCTTCCGCAAATCAAGTTCGGCATTCTTGATCTGCGTGAAGGGCAGGTTCAGCGTGATGGTCAGCGCGGCCCCGATCCGCATCACCACCCGCCGGTTGGTGATGGTATAGACGGTGCTGCGCGCCATGACATAGGCCATAAGCATCAGGATCGCCGCTGCCACGGCGCCACTCAACAAGAATGGCAGACCCGCTGTTGCCACGGTGGCAAACGGTGCCTGATCCAGAAGCGTCATCACCCGCCAGACCGCCAGCAGGGTGAAGTACCCGATGACCCAGCGAACGATCAGCGCTTCCTTGGCCAGCACCCACCAATCGGGGCGGCCCTGCCACAGCACCTCTTCGCCACGGGGCAGGTGTTCTGGCAGGCCAAGCACCGGCTCAACGGTGATGTCTGGATCTTCAAAGGTCATGGGCGTGGTCATGGGGTCGGCTCCCGTTATCCGATCAGTGGCTCAAAGCGGTCACGCGTCGCATAGAGGTTGCCGCCGCCGTAGTAGCCGACGATCTTGTCCTCTTCGAGAAGCGTGATCTGTTTCTTGGATTTGATTTGCGGCACGCCGTCGAACTGATGGGCGTAGAGCGATTTGATCAGCACGCCAAGGCGGCTCATCTTGCACAGCGTCATGGGCGCGAGGCGCTTTTCGCCGTTGTTAAGCTCAATCTCGATGTAGCGGACCACCTGTTCGGGCGCGTCAATCCACATGTCGGTGCAGACACCCACTTGTGTCTTGTCGCCGCCAAAGACACGGCAGCCCCGCGGATCAAACCCGCAAGAGAAAGAGAAGTCGTTGTTGGCCGACATCGGCATGATCTTGGGGTGGCCATGGCCATCCAGTTCCGGCTTGTCCTGACGCGGTGCCCAGGAGGCAGGCCCGACGCCGTCGGCCATCGGATCGCCCGTCGGCATGAAAGGGTAGCCTGTGCCACTGCCCATCCGTTCAAGCGGCAGGTTGGCGCGTTCGGGCGTCTGCTCGGACGGCACGGCCTTGGTGCCTTGGCCGTGCGGCAGGATGAAGGTTTTGTCGGATGGCACGGGGAAGGGGCCCTGGTTTGCGGCCTCGTTCCCGTCATCATCTTCCAGGGGGTAGCCTTCGCGCATGTTTTCGCGCTGCAGGTAGTACACCAGCAGCGCAAAAAAGAGCCAGAAGGCCCAGATGGCGAGTGCTGCCAAATCGAAATTGGCGAAGAATTGGTTGCTCATGGCGTTGTCCTTTCCACGGGTCGGCGGGTCATGTCGGGAAGTCGGCCAAGCCGATACGTGCCGCCTCCCGGTCTTGTGGTTGGGGCGCGTTATGGGCCGTTCGCACCAATGGTCCGAGGATCATCAGCGTGACGAACAAAAGCCCGATCTCTGTGTGGTAAACGAAGGAATAGCCGGTGGTGACCGGGTCCAGCGTCTGCCCGAAAAGTCCGGTGGAGGTCAGCGAGGTGACGGCATCGCGCAGGCCCCCGCCGAATGCGATGGCAAGCCCGGCAGCGGTGGCTGTGGCCGCGCCCCATGCGCCCAGGGCAAGGCCGTGCCCGGCCGAGCCCTTCATCGGCAGCGTCATCGCGGCCGTCAGCGTCGCCACGGCGAAAAGCCCGCCGCCAAAGCCAATGAGGCCCGCACCTGCAAAGAAGATGGCGCCTGAGCCCGTCGGGGCGGCAAAAATTACGGTAGAGAAGGCCACGATGCCGATGAGGATACCGGTGGCCGCGATGCGGAACGGGTTGCGGCCCTGTGACAGGCCACGCCCGGCAAGGATAAACCCGATCAGCGCACCCACGGCCCAGATCGCGGTCAGCAGCGTGGTGGAGGAAACAGACAGCCCCAGCACTTCGCCGCCGTAAGGTTCCAGCAGCACGTCCTGCATGTTGAACGCCATCGTGCCAAGAAAGGCCACGGCCAAAAGCCGCCCGGCCTCTCCGCCCGCCATCAGATCATTCCACGCATCCCGGAAGGACGGGCGCGGGGCGGCACGTTCGGCCTTGGACATCGGTTGCATCTTTTCCTGTTTCCAGAGCGCCACGAGGTTGAGCGTGATGCCCACCATCGCCGCCCCCTGCACCACGCGGATCAGGGTGAACTCGTCGAAATCGCGCAGGAGCCAGCCGATGATGACGGAACTCAGCCCCATGCCCACGAGGAACATCACATAAAGCAGCGCCACAACGCGGGGGCGCGTCTCTTCATCGGCGCGGTCCGTAGCCAGCGCGAGACCTGCGGTCTGGGTCATATGAATGCCCAAACCCGTCATCAGGAAGGCGATGGCCGCCAGCACTTCGCCGGCCCAGCTTGGCCCCACCACCTGTTGGCCCGACAGAACCAGAAGCGCAAAGGGCATAATCGCCAGCCCGCCCATCTGCCAGAGCGAGCCAAACCAGAGATAGGGAATGCGCTTCCACCCGATGGCGGACCGATAGGTGTCAGAGCGGAAGCCCAGAAGCGTGCGGAACGGGGCAATCAGCACGGGCAGCGCGATCATCGCGGCCACGATGGTGGCCGGAACGCTCAATTCCACGATCATCACGCGGTTGAGCGTGCCGAGCAGCATCACGGTGGCCATGCCAACCGACACTTGGAACAGCGACAGCCGCAACAGTTGATCCATGGGCAAGCCTTCGCTTGCAGCATCCGCGAAGGGCAGCATTTTCGCGGAGAACCGCTTGATATCCTTCGCGCGCAGGATCATGGGCTGACCTCCATCGCTTGCGAGATGTAGAAACCGGAGGTGACCCGGTCGAGCGGTCGAAGATGCGCGGCACTGCGCCGCGTCCTCAGCGCCTGTGCGATGCCCGCGGCCGTATGCGGGACCATGGTGGGTGACCGGTCAGAGCGCGGGAAGAGTTTCCCCACCCGCCACATGGCCATCAGCAGCGGCGTGCGTGGGGCCACGGTGAAAACGACCGTGTCGCGCGAGCGGCCTGCCAAGGTATCAAGTGCTGCGGCCAGATCTTCCACCTCATAGTAAATCAGGCTGTCCATGGCGATCACATGGTCAAACCGGCCCAGCCGGTCGCTTAGCATGTCGCCCGACCGGAAGGTCACCCGCTTTTGCAGTTTCTCGGGCAGGCGCTTGCGGGCGATGTCAATCAGCGACGGGGAGATATCCACCGCCACCACATCCGCGCCCCGCTTGGCCAGTTCTTCGGTCATCTGACCGGCCCCGCAGCCCGCATCCAGCACGCGGACGCCTTGCAGGTCGCCCGGCAGTCGCGACAACAGTTGCGCGCGCATCGCGTCGCGGCCTTCGCGCACGGTCTGGCGGATCTTTGACACGGGCGCATCACTGGTCAGCCGCTCCCATGTGCGGGTCGCGGTCTTGTCGAAATACGTCTCGACAGACGCCAGTGTGCGGTCGTAACTCATTCAGTCAAACCTCAATCAAAGCCCAGCAGTTCAAAGATATCCCGGTCTTCCAAGGGCGCAGGGGCCAGCGGATCCGTGCCCGCATAAAGCGTTTCAGCCAGGCGAATGTATTCGGCCCGGCACATGACGATGTCTTCCTCGTCATCCATCTCAAACAGCGTCTTTTTCTTCAGACGGGAGCGGCGGATGGCATCCACGTCGGGCATATGCGCGATGCGCTTGAACCCCACGGTGTCGCAGTAGCGGTCCACCTCATCAGTGTCCTTGGACCGGTTGGCGACACACCCCGCCAGCCGCACCTTGTAGTTGACCGATTTGGCACTGACGGCGGCGATGATGCGGTTCATGGCGTAGATGCTGTCAAAATCATTGGCGGTGACGATCAGCGCGCGATCGGCATGCTGCAAGGGTGCTGCAAACCCGCCGCAAACCACATCACCCAGCACGTCGAAAATCACCACATCGGTGTCATCGAGCATATGGTGCTGCTTCAGAAGCTTCACCGTCTGCCCCACCACGTAGCCACCACACCCCGTGCCAGCCGGCGGGCCGCCCGCCTCGACACATTGGACGCCGCCGAAGCCTTCGGTCACGAAATCCTCGGGCCGCAGCTCTTCGGGGTGGAAATCCACCTCCTTGAGGATGTCGATCACGGTGGGCTGCAATTTGCCGGTCAGCGTAAACGTGCTGTCATGCTTGGGATCGCACCCGATTTGCAAGACCCGTTTGCCCAGCTTGGCAAAAGCCGCGCTGAGGTTCGAACTGGTCGTCGATTTGCCAATCCCGCCTTTGCCGTAAACGGAAAAAACCTTGGCGCCTTCGATCTTTGCGGACGGATCCTGATGCACCTGCACCGATCCTTCGCCATCCTGACCTCTCAATGAGGGAACATCATCACGCGGGCTCATAGGCACCTCTCTTTCGAAGCAATCTGCTGCTTCTTCTTGCTAAAAATATCCCGGGGGTGTGAGGGCTGGCCCCCACTTCTCAACCGGCAATCAGTGGTAAACCTCATCATTCTGCGGCAACCCCTTCCATTTGATCTTCAATGGCCTCAGCCGCCTCGCGCAGCGCTTCCAGCGTAGCCTCATCAGGCTGCCAATAGGCGCGATCGTGGGCCTCCAGCAGGCGGTTCGCCATGCGGGATGAGGCGGCGGGGTTCAGCTCTGTCAGCCGCGCGCGCATCTCTTCATCGAGCACGAAAGTCTCTGAAATCCTTTGATAAACCCAAGGTTCCACCTGGCCTGTCGTGGCCGACCAGCCCATCGTATTGGTGACGGTGCTTTCGATCTGGCGCACGCCTTCGGCCCCGTGTTTCAGAAGCGCCTCATGGAACTTGGGGTTTAACTGACGAGAGCGGGTTTCCAACGCCACTTGATCGGACAGTGTACGGATTTTGCCCGCGCCGCGCGTGGTGTCGGAAATGTAGATCGCGGCCTCTTGACCACCGCGCGCGCGTTTGACCGCGCGGGAGATGCCGCCCAGCGTGTCGAAATAGTGATCGACGGTGGTAACGCCCAACTCAACCGATTCAAGGTTTTGATACGCGATATCAACGTCTTTGAGGGCGGTGTTCAACAGCGCATCGTTCTGTTCGGCCTTGCCGTTCATGCCGTAGGCAAAGCTTTTGCGCGCCATGTAGGCATCGGCCAGTTCATCTTCGTCATCAAAGGCTGACGCATCCACCATTTGGTTCACGTTCGACCCGTAAGCCCCTTCAGCGTTTGAGAAAACCCGCAGCGCGGCGGTCTGCATATTGCAGCCGGTTTCGTCCGCATAGGCCAGCGCATGGGCGCGGATGAAGTTCTGGTCCAGTGGTTCATCGGCGGTGGCGGCTTTGAAGGCGGCCTCGGCCAGTAATTTGGTTTGCAAGGGCAACAGATCGCGGAAGATGCCCGAGAGCGTCATGATCACGTCAATGCGGGGGCGGCTGAGCTCCTCAAGCGGGATAAGGTCGGCGCCACAAAGCCGTCCGAAACTGTCGAAACGGGGTTTTGCGCCCATAAGCGCAAGTGCCTGGGCCAGCGGCGCGCCGTCGGATTTGATATTGTCAGAGCCCCATAGAACCAAGGCCACAGTGCGTGGTGTCGTGTCATGGGTGGCCAGAAGCAAGTCGGCCTGACGTGCGCCTTCGCGGCAGGCGAACACGGTGGGCATACGGAAGGGATCAAAGGCGTGAATGTTGCGGCCCGTGGGCAGAATGTCGAGCGACCGGATCAGATCACCGCCCGGAACAGGGGGCGTGAAACGAGCATCGAGCGCATGAAGAAGGGCCGGTATCTCATTGTCTTGGCTGAGATGTTGTTCAACACGAGCGCGGGTGGCTGTGTCCGCGTCGGGCATAATGTCGAGGTATTCACTGCGCGCGGCCACATCCATGGGCTGGCCCACGATGTGCAGGCCATCGGGGATCAGCGCGTCTTCGGTTTCCAGAAGTTTCAGCCAGAGATCTGCAGGCGCGTGACCGGCGAGATCGACGGCCTCAGCCTGCTCAGAAATCAGCGTTTCAATCTCGGCGCGATCCGGCGCATCAGGGGCGGTTTCGCGCCAGCGGGTGAGGCTGTCTTTCAGCTCAGACAGCCCACGGTAGAGGCCGGAGGTGGCTAGCGGCGGTGTGAGGTGGCTCACCGTCACGGCATTTGTGCGTCGCTTGGCCAATGTCGCCTCTGAGGGGTTGTTGGAGGCATAAAGGTAGACATTTGGCAAATCGCCGATCAGGCGGTCGGGCCAGCACGCGTCGCTCAGGCCTGATTGTTTGCCCGGCATG
>JBCCAJ010000101.1:0-8041 GCA_039814845.1 Pseudomonadota bacterium
CCTACAATTTGATCAAATTTTATGATATACCTTAACCATGCTGACTCGCCGTACCCTCCTCGCCCAATCCGCCGCCACGCTCGGCACCGTTATCGGATCCCCCGCCATGGCCTCCCTCCCCAATGATTTCTACGTCCCAGCCGAAGAAGCGCCCCATGCCTTCACCCTCATGCAATGGCCCGTGGACCGCTACGCCTATGACAGCACCGCGCATCTGGCAGAGGTCCAAACCACCATCGCCCGCATCGCCAACGCCATCGCCCAGTTCGAACCCGTGGTCATGCTGGCCGACCAACGCCAACACACCAAAGCTCGCAAATCTTTGTCGGAAAACGTCGACCTATGGGACATCCCGACAGACGATCTCTGGTGCCGCGATTCGGGGCCGCTTTTCGTGGTGAACGGACGCGGCGACCGCGCCATCAGCCACATCCACTTCAATGGCTGGGGCCGCTACCGCCTGCCCAATGACGAAAAAATCGCCGCCCGCGTCGCCGACCATATGGGCGTGCCCCTCTATGACGCAGGACTGGTCGGGGAACCCGGCGGGGCCGAAGCCGACGGCAAAGGCCTGGTGATGGCCCATGAAAGCAGCTGGATCAACGCAAACCGAAATCCCGGCATGTCCAAGGCCGAGGTGACTGACCGGCTCGCCGCCGCCTATGGCGCCGACCGCGTGATCTGGGGCCCCGGTGTCAAAGGCCGGGACGTGACAGATGCCCATATCGACGGCTTCGCCCGCTTCACGGAAACAGGCACGGTGCTGATGCAGCATGACGATACCGCCCCGGATGACCCCTATAACCGCGCGACAGCGATCCTGATGGAGACCCTGCGCGCCCAGAATATCGATTTTGAAACAATCCCTTACGCGTTTGATGGGCGAATTTCAGACATCTGCTACTACGTGAATTACTACGTGTGCAACGGCGCGGTGATCATGTCTGAATTCGGTGACACACGGGCTGATGCCATCGCAAAAGACGCCGTCAGCCGCCACTACCCCGGCCGCCAAATCGTCACGCTCAACGCCGACGCGTTGATCCCCTTGGGCGGCGGCATCCACTGCGCGACGCAGCAAGTGCCCGCCGTGTGAGCATATCCCCTTGACCCGCGCCGTCAGCCTGTCAAAACCGGCATATGGGAAGCGGAACTCTCACCATTGATCTCAATGCGCTGGTGGCCAACTGGCAGGCGCTCGACAAGATGACGGCTTGCGAAACGGCTGCTGTCGTCAAGGCCGATGGCTATGGCACCGGCGCGGATCGCGCCGGCCGTGCCTTTGCCCGGGCTGGTGTGCGCTCGTTTTTCGTGGCCATCGCCGAAGAAGGCGCGGCCCTGCGCGACACCCTCGGCCCCGGCCCCGTGATCAACATCCTGTCGGGCCACATGCCCGGCGACACCGACATGATCTCTGACATGACGCTGACGCCGATGGTCAATTCCATCGACCAGCTCATCCGCCATGTGGAGGCCCTGCCAGGTCACGCCTTTGGCGTACAGCTTGACACCGGCATGAACCGGCTGGGGATGGAGCCCACGGAGTGGGCCGCCGTGCGCGACGTGGTGCTGGAACAGCGCCCGTCGCTGATCATGAGCCATCTGGCCTGCGCGGATGAACCTGACCATTCCATGAACCAGCGGCAGCTCGATGCGTTCCAGGACATGACCATGGGGCTCGACGTGCCTCGGTCGCTGGCCAATACAGGCGGCGTCCTTTTGGGCCCGAACTACCACTTTGACGTCACGCGCCCCGGTATCGGCACCTATGGCGGTCTGCCATTTGCGGCAGCAAAGCCCGTGGTGACTTTGTCTGTTCCGGTGATCCAATGCCGCACAATCGCAGAGGGCGAAACCGTCGGCTATGGCAACACGTTCACGGCCACTAGAGAAACGCGAATTGCAACGATAACAGCCGGTTACGCCGACGGGCTCATCCGGGCCATGGGACCTCAGGCGCAGGTTTACTTTGAAGACACCCCCTGCCGCATTGCAGGCCGTGTATCGATGGATTCGATTTCCGTCGACGTGACGCATTTGGGCCGCGATCCCAAGGCGCTGGACCTTCTGTGTGAATTTCAGGGCGTGGATAAACTGGCCGAGGCCGCAGGTACGATCGGCTATGAGATCCTGACGTCACTGGGGGCACGGCACGCCCGGCGCTATCTGGGCGCATGATCCGCGTGCTCAGCCCACTCACCGCCATTGGGGCTGCCGTGCTGGGATTGCTGGCCTTTGTCGGTCGGATCGCAATCTTCGCAGGCCAGACGCTCAGCCATTTTATCCGCCCGCCTTTTTACCCGAAGGAAATCCTGCAGGCTATTATCAATGTTGGATTTTTCAGCCTTCCGGTCGTGGGCCTCACGGCGGTCTTCACCGGTGGCGCCTTGGCGTTGCAGATCTATTCTGGCGGCGCGCGGTTCAATGCCGAAGCCGTGGTGCCTCAGATCGTCGCCATTGGCATGGTGCGCGAACTGGGTCCGGTGCTTGTGGGCCTCATGGTTGCCGCGCGCGTGACGTCTTCCATCGCCGCGGAAATTGCGACCATGAAGGTGACAGAGCAGATCGACGCGCTCGTCACTCTCTCCACCCACCCTATGAAATATCTGACCGTTCCCAGAGTGTTAGCAGGCCTTGTTACGGTGCCCATCCTTGTCGGTGTGGGCGATGTGATCGGGATCATGGGCGGCTATTTGGTCTCCACCAAAACACTGGGCTTCAATGAGGCCGCATATCTGACCAACACCGTCAATTTCATTGAGATGCGCGATGTGATCTCCTCCCTTGTGAAGGGCGCGGCTTTTGGCTTCATCGCCACGCTGTTGGGCTGCTATTACGGCATGAACACCGGCCGCGGTGCCCAAGGCGTGGGCCGCGCGACCAAGTCTGCGGTAGAGGCAGCAGCGGTGCTTATCCTCGCCACCAACTTCATACTCACCAGCATTTTCTTCACGATATGATAGAGTTGCGCGACGTTCATAAAGCATTTGGGCCCAACAAAGTCCTGCGTGGGGTGAACCTCAACATCCCCAAATCGACCTCTATGGTGATCATTGGCGGGTCGGGCACCGGCAAATCCGTGGCCCTCAAAAGCGTGCTTGGCCTTGTTCAGCCCGATAGCGGGCTGATCACGCTGGACGGCCAGGATGTGACAAAGGCCCCTCGCGATGCCTTTCTCGCACGCTTCGGCATGCTCTTCCAAGGCGGCGCGCTGTTTGACAGCCTGCCCGTCTGGCAAAACGTGGCTTTCCGCCTGATGCGCGGGTCGCTGAAGCGCCCTAAGGAAGAAGCGCGCGAGATCGCCATTGAGAAACTCCGCCGCGTGGGTCTGACGCCGGAACAGGCCGATAAATTTCCCGCCGAACTCTCAGGCGGCATGCAAAAACGCGTCGGCCTCGCCCGCGCCATCGCGGCAGAGCCAGAGATCATCTTCTTCGACGAACCGACCACTGGCCTCGATCCCATCATGTCCGGCGTCATCAATGATCTGATCCGCGAAATCGTCACGGAAATGGGCGCCACGGCGATGACCATCACCCATGATATGACCTCTGTGCGCGCCATCGCCGACAATGTGGCGATGCTCCATGACGGCGTGATCCAGTGGACGGGTCCGGTGGCGGACATGGATCAATCCGGCGATCCCTATCTCGATCAATTCATCGCAGGCCGCGCCGAAGGGCCGATTGAGGCGGTCCGCTAACACCGACGCGATACCGACGTCTTACCGACGTGATACCGACGTCCCAAAAAGCGACGAGCCGCTGGACAGAACGCCCCCAAAAAGGCACTAAACCTCATGGCCAAAATGAACCGCTTTGTCTGCTCGGAATGCTCTGCCACCTTTGCCAAGTGGTCGGGGCAGTGCGATGCCTGCGGGGCGTGGAATTCGATTGTGGAGGAGGCCCCCCTGTCGACCGGTCCGGGCAAGGCGGCCCTTGGCACGAAACGGGGCAGTTCTATCGCGCTGACGGACCTGTCTGAGACGGAAGCACCTCCGCCGCGCACGGCCTCTGGCATTGAAGAGTTCAACCGCGTGCTGGGCGGTGGTTTGGTGCCCGCCTCGGCCACGTTGGTGGGCGGTGACCCAGGGATCGGCAAATCCACGCTTCTGTTGCAAGCTGCTGCAAGTTTTGCCTCCAAAGGCATGAAAACGCTTTATATCTCGGGTGAGGAAGCCTCTGCCCAGATCCGCATGCGTGCGGCGCGGATGGGGCTGCAAGACGCACCGGTCAAACTCGCCACCGCCACATCCATGCGCGATATCCTAACCACGCTAGAGGCGGAAAACCCCGGCCTTGTGATTATCGATTCGATCCAGACCATGTGGGCCGATACCGTCGACAGCGCGCCGGGTTCTGTGAGCCAGGTGCGCGCCACCTGCCACGAACTTACCACCTTCGCAAAACGCAAAGGCACGGCAGTGATCCTCGTGGGCCACGTCACCAAGGAAGGCCAAATCGCCGGCCCCCGCGTGGTCGAACACATGGTCGACACTGTGCTTTATTTCGAAGGCGAACGCGGCCACCAGTTCCGCATCCTGAGGTCGGTCAAAAACCGCTTCGGCCCCGCCGATGAGATCGGCGTTTTTGAAATGACAGGCGCGGGTCTGGCCGAGGTCACCAACCCCTCGGAACTCTTCCTTGCAGGGCGCGGCTCCCCCTCCCCGGGATCGGTCGTGTTCGCAGGCATCGAAGGCACGCGGCCCTTATTGGTCGAACTGCAGGCCCTGGTCGCCCCCACGCCTCACAGCCAGCCCAGACGCGCCGTCGTGGGATGGGACAGCGCGCGGCTGGCCATGGTGCTGGCAGTGCTGGAGGCGCGATGCGGCATCCCCTTTGCCGGGCTCGATGTGTATCTCAACGTCGCGGGCGGGATCAAAATCTCAGAACCCGCCGCCGACCTCGCCGTAGCTGCCGCACTGCTGAGCGCGCGGGAAGATACCGCGCTGCCATCAGAGACCGTCGTTTTTGGGGAGATTGGCCTCTCAGGCGCGCTCCGCCCGGTTGCACAGACCGAAAACAGGTTGAAAGAGGCGCAAAAACTTGGTTTTACATCCGCCATTGTGCCAAAGGGTGGGAAACCTGTCAGCGCGTCAGGAATGAACACACAGACCTACAGCGATTTGAGCGGTTGGGTCGGTGATCTTTTCGGGGCTGGATAAGGCACAAGAGGGACCAAAGGGAGCGGGCAGCGCATGGAAGGCTTCACCATTATTGACGGCGTCGTGGCGCTGATCATCGTTCTGTCGGGGCTTTTGGCCTATTCGCGTGGCTTTGTCCGCGAAGGGCTGGCCATCGCGGGCTGGATCGTCGCCGCGGTTTTGGGCTTCATGTTCGCCCCCACGGTGCGCCCCATGATCGAAGAGATCCCCTATGTCGGCCAGTTCATCGGGGACAATTGCGATCTGGGCATGATCGCGGGCTTCTTTGCGGTTCTGGCCGTTGGGTTGATCGTGGCCTCGCTGATCACGCCGCTCTTTTCGTCTGTTATCCAACGGTCGTTTCTGGGCGGCATCGATCAGGGGCTTGGGTTCCTTTTTGGTGTGGCGCGGGGCGTTCTGCTCGTGGCCGTGGCCTATTTTGTTTATGACACGGTCGTGGCGGCGCAGAACATTCAGGTGATTGATGACAGCCGGTCTGCTCGGATCTTTGCCTCCCTGACCGGCAGTGTCGAAGACCAGGATCCCGAGGCGGCCGTGGGCTGGGTGCAAAGCAAAGTGGATCAGTTGCTGGGTCACTGCGACGGGTAACACCCCGCCACCTCGAAACCGCATACAAACCCTGTCAAACAACAGGCCAACCGACGGAGAACCGCGTTGGCCTGACTGTACCGATCGCGCGTGCATCAAATGTTTACCGTCATGGGGCAGTCTTCCATTTGCCTTAATCACGGCAAAGTCTGCGTTTACCACATTTCTGGTTTGTTTTGAGAGGTCCCGCCATGGTCGCAAGATCCTTTTTTGCCATCGACAGTGAAAACATGGTCGTGCAGTCCAGTTCAAATGGCGCGATTGTGGGCAATCCTATCATCAACAACTCCGACACGCCCAACGGCACGGTGTTCACCTATTCTGCTGGCGGCGGCACGACCATCACGCTGAACGACACGGGCGGCGGTGCGGACACGTTCAACGATGACCAGTCCGGAAGTCACACGATCATTGATGGCGGCGGCATCGTGGGAAATGGCAACGGGGTGGAAGCGGAATCGATCATGACGATCCGCGCCCTTGATGGAAACGGCAATCCGACCGGCCCCAACATAACGATCACCGTCTTTTCGCAAAATGGTCAAACCAGCAATGTTTGGGGCTTTGGCACAAGCGAGCCGCTGCAAGACGGCGTGTCTTATGTCAAAATCACCGGCTCCAACGCTGGCAGTTCGGCCTATAGTAGTTTCATCACCTGCTTTGGCCCCGGCACCAAGATCCTGACCGCCAGGGGCAACCAACCCATTGAAGCGCTGAACGTGGGCGATCTGGCTTGGACACAGCACAACCGCATGCAACCCATCCGCTGGATCGGGCGCACGACCGTGGCTGCAACCGGCGCCTTCGCCCCCATCGTCTTTGCGCCGGGCGCATTGGAAAATGATCACGAACTGGTCGTGTCACCGGAACATCGCATGTATATGCGCGGCGCGGCGACCGACCTTCTGTTCGGGCAAGACGCCGTTCTGGTGGCGGCCAAACACCTGACAGACCTGCCCGGCGTCTCCATCCGTGAAGGCGGCATGATCACCTACACGCATTTCATGTTCGACCGGCATGAGGTCGTTTATGCCAATGGCCAACTGACAGAGAGCTTTTTTCTTTCAGAGCTGTCAATGAGCGCGCTGCAGTCCGATCAGGCGCGCGAATTGCACGCCCTTTTCCCGGATTTTGAAGACAAAAGCGGTGATTTCGGGCAGGCCGCGGCGATGGTCTTGAAGGCGAAAGAGGCCAGCGTTCTGTGCCATCTTTACTCCAAACACGTGGCGTGATCCGCGCGGCATTTCGGGCACGGCAACCACACCTGTAAAATACCCTACGTCGTTTTCTCATGACCCCGTGACATGCGCCGCCCCAGCCCCTATGTATGGCACCCATAAGCCTTCCTGGGAATTGGAGCTGCCCCTTGTCCAGAGAAACGCCAGCCGACACCAATCTTGATCCGTCTTTCAACGAGGACGACAAAATCAAAGAGGAGTGCGGCCTGTTCGGTGTCATCGGTCAGTCCGATGCTGCCAATTTCATCGCCCTTGGTCTTCATGCGTTGCAACATCGCGGACAAGAAGCCGGCGGAATTGTCACCCACGATCCCAAGAACGGCTTCAACTCCGTCCGGCGATTTGGATATGTGCGGGATAACTTCACAACCGCCGATACCATATCAATGCTGCCCGGTTCCATCGGGGTGGGCCATGTGCGCTACTCCACGGCCGGATCGAAGGGAAACACCGCGATACGCGATGTGCAGCCCTTCTTCGGCGAATTTTCCATGGGCGGCGCGGCGATTGCCCATAATGGCAATCTGACCAACGCCAACGCCCTGCGCCGCGATCTGATCCAGCGCGGATCGATCTTCCAAAGTTCGTCAGACAGCGAATGCATTATTCATCTGATGGCCCGTTCCATGGGCCGCACAATCCCTGACCGAATGAAAGAGGCGCTCCGACAAGTCGAGGGCGCCTTTTCCGTTGTGGCGATGACACGCCACAAGCTGATTGGCGTGCGCGACCCGCTGGGCATCCGCCCGCTGGTGCTGGGCCAGTTGGGCGATGCTATGGTTCTGGCCTCTGAAACCTGTGCCTTGGACATCATCAATGCCAAGTTCGTGCGTGAGATTGAGCCGGGCGAGATGGTGGTGATCAATGAAAACAAAACCATCGACAGCTATCGCCCGTTTGAGCCGGTGCGCCCGCAACCCTGCATCTTTGAATACGTGTATTTCAGCCGCCCGGACAGTGTCTTGGGCGGCAAATCCGTCTATGAGGTGCGGCGCAATATCGGCAAAGAACTGGCCCGGGAAGCCCCCGTCGAGGCCGATATGGTTTGCCC
>JBCCAJ010000181.1:0-5873 GCA_039814845.1 Pseudomonadota bacterium
CGCACCCAGTGCCAGGGACGGGCTGTCGGCCAGATCGCTGCGGATCCCGAAATCTTCAGCAACTTTGCGCACCAAATCGCGGCCCACCGCCTCCGACACTTTGACCGCCGGAATATTGAGCGAGAACTTCAGCGCCTCTGTCAGCGTCACGCGGCCGCGAAAGTCTTTCTGGTAATTCTGCGGGCACCAACGGCCCGATCCTGGGATATCCTTACAGTAAGGTTCATCCATCACCGTCGCATTGGGGCTGTAGCCCAGTTCCAACGCCGTCGCATAAACGAACGGCTTAAACGCCGACCCGGTCTGACGGTTGGCCATCGTCGCACGGTTAAACCCACCGACCACCTTGCTTTCGCGCCCGCCGACCATGGCGCGCACGGCGCCATCAGAGGACATCACAACGATTGCGGCCTGCGCCTCACTGCCTTCACGCACCTTTTCTTCGAAGATATAGGTCAGCGCCTCCTCAGCCGCACGCTGAATGCGTTGATCGAGCGTGGTGCGGATGATCACATCCTCAGTGGTGTCGCGGGTGAAGAAATCAGGGCCCGACTCCATGACCCAATCGGCGAAATACCCGCCCGTTTGCGCCTTGGCCGCCTGGGACAGCGTGGCCGGGTTGCTTGCGGCCCGACTGCGTTCCTGTGCCGTCAAATACTCCTGTTCCTCCATCAGACGCAGGATCGTCGCCGCCCGCGCCTGAGACCGTTCCAGATTGCTGGTGGGTGCAAGCCGCGTGGGTGCCGTCAGAAGACCGGCCAACATCGCGCTTTCCTGCGCGCTCAGCGCCGCGGCCGGTTTGCCGAAATAGCGCTGCGCCGCGGCCTCCGCCCCATAGGCACCAGCGCCCATATAAGCGCGGTTGAGGTAGATCGACAGGATCTCATTCTTGGAATACTTGGCCTCCATCGCCAGCGCATAAATCGCCTCTTTGGCTTTACGGCCCAGAGACCCGCGCCGACAGTCGCGCACATAATCGGCCTCTTTTTCCCACGCGTCGGGATCATACTCGACACCCAGGCACAAGAGTTTCGCCGTCTGCTGCGTGATCGTAGACCCGCCATGACCCGAAAGCGGCCCGCGCCCTTCGCTCAGGTTAATGCGGATGGCGCTGGCCACGCCGCGCGGGCTGATGCCCAGATGGCGGTAAAAGCGTTTGTCTTCGGTGGCCACAACGGCGTTCTTGAGATGCGGGCTCACGCTTTCGGCGGTCACTACCCCGCCGAACTGATCCCCGCGCCAGGCATAAACCTCGCCTTCGCGGTCCATAAGGGTAACAGACCCCCGTGCGCGCCCGTCCAGCAGATCCTGCACCTCGGGCAGCGAGATGTAGGTGTAAGACACTGCCCCCCCGATCAGCACAGCCGTCACCGCCGTCAAACGCCAGGAAATCACCCAGATCAGGCGGAAAACCCAGCCAAACATGCGGCCCAGAAAACCCCTGATCCGCCCTTTTGAAGACGTCGATGCCCGCCGGGCAGCCGGTTTCCTGGCCGCTGTCCGTTTGCTGGCCGTTTTCTTGGTCGTAACTTTGCGGGATGCCGCTTTGCCAGGCTTTTTCCCAAAGAGCCCAAAACCAAAGCCCCTTTTCGCGGTCGCCTTACGCCGCTTTTCGGCCACCAGCCGTGGTTTTTTGCCACCTGACGTGCTCATCAAATTCCTCTGGAGGTCTGCTCTTTCTTTTTTCCCAAGATAGACGCGATTCGCGGAAAAATGACCCCCTATCGCGATTTTCTATCTGATTAAAATTTGTGCGTATCCCACATACTGCACAATTTTTAATCATTAACCCTTTGAACACCACGCCACGCCACGCGGGATGCCTTCACGCCCCCGTGTGCGTTGGGTCATTTCGCCAATGCAATCCCATCTTTGGGGACCAATCGAAAGGGGTGTCTAAGTGAAACTCATCGTAGCAACCATCAAGCCGTTTAAGCTTGAGGATGTCCGCGAGGCGCTGACAGGTATCGGCGTGCGCGGCATGATGGTGACAGAGATCAAAGGGTTCGGTGCACAATCCGGCCACACAGAAATCTACCGCGGCGCGGAATATGCCGTGAACTTTGTTCCAAAAATCAAGCTGGAGATCGCAGTCGCCGACGGTGTCGCCGATCAAGTGGTCGAAACGATCACCTCCACCGCCCGCACCGGCAAGATTGGGGACGGCAAGATTTTCGTCATGGATCTTGAACAGGCCACGCGCGTGCGCACCGGCGAAACAAACGAAGACGCGCTGTAAGGCGATCAAGACAAAGGGTTACGTCTGATGAAAAAGAAACTACTTCTCTCAACCCTGTTTGCCGCAGCCACGCTGCCGGCTTTGGGGTTTGCACAAGATGCCGAAGAGGTCGCCATGGTGGCCTCTGACGAATTCGTATGGATCATGAACTCACTGCTCTTTCTGATCGGTGGCTTCCTGGTCTTCTTCATGGCCGCAGGCTTTGCCATGCTGGAAGGCGGGCTTGTCCGCTCCAAGAACGCCAGCATGCAGATGACCAAGAACGTGGCACTGTTTTCCATTGCGGCGATCATGTATTGGCTCATCGGCTACAACCTGATGTACCCGCTGGGCGACTGGGCAATTGAAGGCTACTTCTCTGCGCTCTTCCCGTCCGTGGGTGTGCTTGAGGCCGTTGGTGTCGATCTGGCAGGCGCGGATGATGCAGGTTACGCCTCAACCGGTTCTGACTATATCTTCCAGCTGATGTTCTGCGCGGCAACCGCGTCCATCGTGTCCGGCGCTTTGGCGGAACGTATCAAGCTGTGGCCCTTCCTGATCTTCGCGGCCATCCTGACAGGCTTCATCTACCCGCTGACGGCCTCTTGGCAGTGGGGCGGCGGCTGGTTGTCTGAGGCAGGCTTCTCCGACTTCGCTGGCTCCACCGTGGTGCATGCCTGTGGTGCGGCAGCAGCGTTGGCCGGTGCGATCGTTCTGGGCCCACGTCTGGGCAAGTACGGCAAAGACGGCAAGATCACCCCGATGCCGGGTTCCAACCTGCCGATGGCAACACTGGGTATGTTCATCCTGTGGCTGGGTTGGTTTGGCTTCAATGGCGGCTCCCAGCTGGCCATGGGCTCCGTGGGTGACGTGGCCGACGTGTCGCGCATCTTCTCCAACACCAACATGGCGGCGGCGTCTGGTGCTGTCGCGGCTCTGATCCTGACACAGCTTCTCTACAAAAAGCCTGACCTCACCATGATCCTGAATGGCGCGCTGGCGGGCCTTGTGTCCATTACGGCTGAACCTCTGGCACCCACGCTGTTTGGTGCGATGTGGATCGGTGCCATCGGTGGTGTGATCGTGGTCCTGACGGTTCCAATGCTCGACAAGCTGAAGATCGACGACGTCGTCGGCGCCATCCCGGTGCACGGCTTCGCAGGCATCTGGGGCACATTCGCGGTTGTCTTCTACGGCGACGCCGCCGTGGGCACGCAGGTTCTGGGCATGGTCGCCATCATCGGCGCGACCTTCGTGATGTCGCTGGTGGTCTGGTTCATCCTGAAGGCCGTGCTGGGCATCCGCGTCAGCGAAGAGGCAGAGATGACAGGTCTCGACGTCTCCGAACTGGGCATGGAAGCCTACCCGGAATTCTCGAAGTCCTAAGACTTTCCTTCCTGGAGAAACTGGCCCTCGCGCTTCGGCGCGGGGGCTTTTTTACGGGGTTTGGTGGTCAGCTAACAAAGAGCATGTCCAATTGCGTTCGGCGCGCAGCGACGAGGCAGCGATTGGACTTTCGATTTTCCACCAAACACCGAGCAAGCAAGAGCGCCTTGGTCAGGCCTTGGCGTGGCGATCCGCCCCCTGAACAGCAGCGGTTTATCTATGGATTCCCGGACACCATCCGAGCGATGCGCTTGCCCCACCCATTCGCCAGGCCCCGGGACGGCCTGGCGAAGGCGCGGCGGGCTACGCCCTTGATTCCGCGCCTGTACCCTGGCGGCAAAACAGTCGAAGAACGGTGAACATTCCCCCGTTTCGAATCGCGCCCCCACATGCTACCCTTAGTGGTATGAACGAAATGACCCCCAATATAGGCCAATCATCGCCCGTGATCCGCCAACTGGATGAAGCCGCGATCAACCGCATCGCGGCAGGCGAAGTGGTGGAACGCCCGGCCTCTGCGGTCAAGGAACTGGTGGAAAACGCCATCGACGCAGGCGCGCGGCGTGTTGAGGTCGCTTATGCCGCCGGAGGCAAGTCCATGATCCGCGTCACGGATGACGGCTGCGGCATGTCCGCCGTTGACCTTCCCCTCGCACTCAGCCGCCATGCCACCTCCAAGATTGACGGCACGGACCTGCTCAACATTCAAAGCTTTGGTTTTCGGGGGGAGGCGCTGCCCTCCCTCGGCGCTGTGGGCCGCCTGACAATCACCACCCGGGCCGCAGGCCAAGACGGTGCTGAAATCACTGTGTCCGGCAGTCAGCACAGCCCGGTCAAACCCGCCGCCCTCAACGCAGGCACCATCGTCACGCTCAAAGATCTTTTCTACGCCACCCCCGCGCGGCTGAAATTCATGCGTTCTGACCGGGCAGAGGCTCAGGCCATCGCCGATGTGGTCAAACGCCTGGCAATGGCGGAACCCTTCATCGGGTTTACCCTGCGCGACGTCACCGATGGTGGGGAAGGTCGTGTGATCTTCCGCGCCGATGCGGAAACCGGCGATATGTTCGACGCTCTCCACGGTCGCCTGTCCCGCGTATTGGGCGCGCAATTTGCCGAAAACTCCGTCCCCCTCGACGCCGAGCGTGACGGTTTCCACATGACAGGTTACGCAGCCTTGCCCACTTACTCCCGTGGCTCCGCTGTTGCGCAATACCTCTTCGTCAACGGCCGCCCCGTGCGTGACAAGATGCTCTACGGCGCACTGCGCGGGGCCTATAGGGACTACCTCTCCCGTGATCGCCACCCGGCGGCGGCGCTCTTCATCGATTGCGATCCCAAGCTGGTCGACGTCAACGTTCACCCTGCCAAATCCGAGGTGCGCTTTCGCGATCCCGCGCTGGTCCGTGGCCTCATCGTATCAGGTCTGCGTCACGCCCTCGCAGAGGCTGGCCACCGCGCCTCGTCAACCGTCGCAGAGGCAGCACTCGGCGCGATGCGCACCGAACCAACCCAACCCCGCATCTACCAAATGGACCGCGCATCACGGCCCACAGGCTTTGCAGAGTTACAAAACAACTACAGCGCCCGTGTGGAACCCCGCGAAAGCGAGGCGCGCCCGCAAGAGAGCGACGAGCGGCCCTTGGAGGGCGCGCACCAACCACTTGGCGCCGCCCGCGCGCAGATGCATGAAAACTACATCTTCGCCCAAACCGAGGACGGCATGGTCATCGTCGATCAACACGCCGCTCATGAACGCCTCATCTATGAAGACCTCAAGGCGCAAATGTCTGAGAACGGCGTCGCCGCGCAGGCTCTTCTTATCCCCGATATCGTCGAACTGAGCGAGGCGGATGCCGCGCGCCTGCTTGAAGAAGCGGGCGCACTGTCCGACCTAGGCTTCACCATCGAATCCTTCGGCCCCGGATCCATCGCCGTGCGTGAAACCCCCGCCATCCTCGGCCCCGTCGATGCCACGGCCATCCTCCGCGATGTGCTGGATGAGATTTACGACCAAGGCGAAAGCGCCACCATACGCTCGAAGATTGAAGCGATCCTGTCACGCATCGCCTGCTACGGCTCCATCCGTTCCGGTCGCCGCATGTCCGCCGATGAAATGAACGCGCTGCTGCGCCAGATGGAGGCGACCCCCCACTCAGGCCAATGTAACCACGGGCGGCCCACCTATATCGAACTCAAACTCTCTGACATCGAAAAGCTGTTCGACCGCACATGATTGAGATCGGTACCCTGACCCTAGACCTCAGCG
>JBCCAJ010000173.1:0-5988 GCA_039814845.1 Pseudomonadota bacterium
CACGACCGTCTTCTTCACTTTGTTGGGGGCATATTCCCCCACGCTCAACCCGAACTGCGCGGGCACCAGCATCGCAATCCCCCGCGCCTGCCCCAGTTTCAGGGTCGCCACACCATCCTTGTTCACAAATGTCTGCTCTACAGCCGCCGTTTCGGGCGCGTATCGCGTGACAACCTCAGACAGTTGCCCGTGCAATGACAAAAGCCGCGCCGCCAGATCATCGCCCGAAGACTGGCACACGCCATTGCCCACATGGCGCAGGCGGCTGCCATCCATTTCGATCACACCCCAGCCGAGGTTCCGCAGACCTGGATCAATTCCCAATATGCGCATGCTTCACTGCCCGTTTCCCGGTTTTGCAAAGGAATAGCACGAAACAAGAACAAACGCCAAGCGCCTTAACGCTTTGCAAAGGATTTGTGCATCACCGGCGCAAGACGCACCCGGCGCGATTTAAAAGGCTATGGCCCATATTGCCGTCACTCAGCCAGGGGGCAAAGGCACGCACCGCTTTTGCGGTCTGCAAAGCGCAAATTCCGGCCCCCGGCCCTCATCAAAGATGAAAAAGTTATTTTAAATTAATATCTTAATTCCCATCTGAGCCATGCACCAATTGCATAATAACTATGCAAAAACCCATCTTGCTGCAAAGTCACACGCCACATATCTCCTCACAACGAACGGACAACAGCGGCTAGACCGCGACAACTCAGGAATGAAAACAATGGCAATTCTCGACCAAACCCGTTCGACACGCTCGGGCACTGGCACGGGCGTTTTGTCGAACATCATCGGCGCATTCACCGAATGGAATGACGCCCGCATCACGCGCAAAGCACTGGCCCAGCTCTCTGATCGTGAGTTGGAAGACATCGGGCTTGTGCGCGGTGATATCGACCGGATGCACTTCTAACGCCGGTTTCGTCGATCAACGCAAAGAAAAACCCCCGCCAGTGTGAGAGGCACAGGCGGGGGTTTTTTCTTTGGAGGGTCTTCGGAGGGATAATAGAGAGTTAAGGCAGCGCAACCTTCATCTGGTTGGCCAGAAACTGAGACAGGACATCCGGTGTCATCACAAAGGCCGCAGCCTGTTCAAACATGGACCCGGATTTGAGATACTTGATCGACGCCATGTAATCCTCCGCCCCGATCCAGGCGATGCTTCCCGCTTTGAACAAGAAGAAGGAGGCGACAAGGAGCAAAAAACCGGAGAGAGAGATGGTCGGTGCTGCCTGACGCGTCGGTACGATAATGATATCATCGTCCAGCTGCGCCTGAGAGAAGGCGTGGAGGGACTGTGGACGACGATCATCGAAGCGGCGCGTTTTTTCTGCGCGTTTCTGAGATGTGTTTGGCTTTGTCATTTGCAGCACCAGAACTCTTTGTCGCCCCCACGGCGTTAACAATTTGACTAAATTTGAATTGTGGCAAAACTTGGGCACGCGCCGCAATTTCGGCAATTTTCAGTTATTTCTTGGCATTTTTTTGGAGGATTGTCGTCGTCCACTCACCAATCTCTAGCCGCCGCATCTCTCTGTTTCCGTTCTCGCAATATACGGCCACAACCTCGTCCGCTTGTTCGTTCAAGATACCGGACAAAATCGCGATTCCGCCGGGACGCAGCGCGTCGGTGACACCCGGCGACAGCGCGATGAGCGGCGCTTTGAGAATGTTGGCGAAGATCAGACCGTAGGGTGCAGCCCGCGCGATGGCAGCATGATCGAGCCCCGCCGCTTCATGGCATTCCACCCGCCTCACCATGTCATTGGCGGCCAGATTGGCGCGCGCGACCTCCACGGCCACCTCATCAATGTCACTGGCCAGCACGGTGCTGTCCATCTCATGGGCGGCTGCCATGGCCAGAACGGCTGTGCCACAGCCCAGATCCAGCACCGGCCCCTCAACCGCAGCCTCACTCAGCAATTGATCCAGCGCCAGAAGGCAGCCCTGCGTCGTGCCATGGTGACCGGTACCAAAGGCCATGGAAGCCTCTATCAGCAGGGGAATGCAGCCTTGGGGCACCTTGTCGGTATCATGACTGCCATAGACAAAGAAGCGCCCCGCCTCCACCGGCGTCAGTTCACGCCGCACTTTGGCGACCCAATCTTCTTCGGGCAGTTCCGACACAACGAACGGCTTCGCCCCATGCATCGCCGCCAGCAACGCCAGGCCCGCCGGATCGGGTGCACCTTGGAAATAGGCGCCTACCTCCCACGTGCCGGAACCATCCTCGATTTCGAACGTCCCGATGCCGGTGGGCTCAGGCGCCATGCGTTCGAGATCCGAAGCGAGGTTTTCCGCAGCCTCGCGGCCAGTCAGCGTGGTGAGCGCGGTAAAGGTTGTCATGGATTACTCCGCAGGGGCTGGTGCCAGGCGCGACAGGATGGTTTCGCGGCCGGGTTCCGGATGGCGCGGGATCAGCAGCGCCAGAAGGAAGGAACAAGACGCCATCCCGGCGGCCAGCACAAACACCGCGCCGGGGGAAATCAACCAAAGGTACCCCAATGCGGCAGGCAGGAAGACAGCAGCGATGTGGTTGATGGTGAAGGCCACGGCGGCGGTCGGGGCGATATCTGCCGGATCGGCGATTTTCTGGAAATAGGTCTTCAACGCCAGCGCAAGCGCGAAGAGCAGATGATCGACCACATAAAGCACCGCCGCCAGCAGCACACCCCAGCCGAAAAAGTAAAGCCCGCCATACAGACCAAACACAATGGCAAGGCCAGCATATTCGAACAACAGCGTGGCCCGTTCGCCAAACCGATGCACCGCGCGCCCCATGAAAGGGCCGCAGATCATGTTGGCCACCAGGTTGATCAGGTAAAGCGCAGTGATCTCGTGCACATCGAAGCCGAACTTTTCGACCATCATGAAGCCTGCAAAGACCACGAAAATCTGCCGCCGCGCCCCCGACATGAATTGCAGAAGGTAATAGAGCCAATAGCGTTTGCGCAGGATCATCTTTTTGACCTGCGGCGTGGGCGATTCAAACTGCGGATAGGCCACGAAACAGAAGGCCGCGATGGCCACGCAAGCCCCGCCTGCAATCATGTAGACGGTGTTGTAGGTCAGTCCCAGCGCATCCCAGGTCAGCACAATCAACCCGTAAGCCAAAAGAGCGGCCGCAGACCCCGCCGCCACCAGCCAGCCCAGGATCTGCGGCGCGCGGTCTTTTCGCAGCCACTGCAACTGCAGCGATTGGTTCACCGTTTCATAATAGTGGAATCCGATGGAACTGAGCATCGTGATGGTCAGGATCCCGCCCATAGAGGGAAACCACGCCGTCACCGCTGTCGCCGCCCCGAGCATAATCAACGACACCAACCCCAACACCTGCTCTCGCATGAAAATGATGATGGCGATGACACCCACGGCCAGAAAGCCTGGGATTTCACGCACGGTATGGAGCCAGCCGATGTCGGAGCCATCAAAATCCGCCACCTCGATGACGAAGTTGTTCAAGAGCGCAGACCACGTGGAAAACGCAATGGGCATAGCGGCCGCCATCAGGAACAGCAGCGTCACGGGCCTGCGCCATAGGGGCAGATGGCGCGCGTCATCAAGGGCAACAATTTGCATGAGGCCCGTCTACTCCTTTTGTCACCCCTTGGCGAGTGCGGTGATGAAGGACAGCCTGTGCGAATTTATGCGCACCAAAATTTTCAAAGCAAAATTTTCGCCAACTCTGGTGGCGCGTTGATCCAAGGGATGCCCGCTTTGCGCAGGTGCAGGGGGCGCTGCCCCACGGCGAACCCCGCGGTTTCGCCGCTGCCCGGAGTATTTTGGCAAGATGAAGACTGGGACGGATCCAGGTCGTTACATTTCCAGAAAAACGCAAATCCGGATCAGGCGGCACGCTCAGAAGAAGCTTTGAGGGTCAATATCCACCGCGAGGCGAAATTGGGAGGAGCCGCGCACAGGCGTGATCCAGCGTGCCAACGCGGGTTGCAAGGCCGCGCCTTTCGGGGCTTTGACCAGTAGACGCACCCGATGGCGGCCCCGGATCCGGGCGATCGGCGCAGGCGCGGGTCCGAAAACCTGGGCGCCTGCCTCGCGCAGGGGGCCATCATTGCGGGCCAGCGCGTTGCCGATATCGAACACCTCTTGCAAGTCGGTGGAGGACAGGATGATACCCGCCATACGGCCAAAGGGCGGCACCCCTGCCGCTTCGCGTTCGCGGGCCTCGGCGGCCCAGAAGCCTTCTTCATTACCGGCCAGGATCGCGCGGATCACCGGGTGTTCCGGCTGGCAGCTTTGCAAAAGCGCGGTGCCGGGTTTATCGGCCCGCCCCGCGCGTCCGGCCACCTGGCGCATCAATTGAAACGTCCGTTCTGCCGCGCGCAGGTCAGATCCCTGCAGGCCAAGATCGGCGTCGATCACGCCCACCAGCGTGAGGTTGGGAAAGTTATGCCCTTTTGCCACCAATTGCGTGCCGATGATGATATCTGCCGCACCCTCTGCGATCAGAGCAATTTGGTCTTTAAGCGCTCGGGCAGACGTGAAGAGATCTGAACTCAGTGTCGCAATCCGCGCCTCCGGGAAAAGCGCGCGGGCTTCTTCTTCCATCCGTTCCACGCCGGGGCCCACGGCGGCCAGTTTATCTTCCACCCCGCAAGATGGGCACACGGTCGGCATGGGCTGCGTGTCGCCGCATTGATGGCACATCAGCCGCTTCAGGAACCGATGCTCTACCATCCGCGCGTCGCACTGGCCACATTCGATCTGGTGCCCGCAGGCCCGACAGATGGTGACCGGGGCATAGCCGCGCCGATTGAGAAAAAGCATGGCTTGTTCGCCCGCGTCCAGCCGCGCGGTCACGGCCCGCTGCAACGTTGGCGAAATCCAGCGATTGGACGGCAGCGATTCCAGCCGCATGTCGATGGCGCGCATATCGGGCATCACGGCGGCACCGAACCGCGCCGTAAGGTCAAGACGGGTGTATTTGCCCGCCTCTGCATTCGTCCAACTTTCAAGCGAAGGAGTGGCCGAGGCCAGAACCACCTGTGCGCGGCACAGGCTCGCACGTAAAACGGCCATGTCGCGCGCATTGTAGAACACGCCATCTTCCTGCTTGTAGGAGGTGTCATGTTCCTCATCGACCACGATCAGCCCCAGATCCCGGAAGGGCAAAAACAGCGCCGACCGCGCCCCCACCACCACCGAACACTCCCCCTGCCCTGCCATTTTCCAGATGCGGCGGCGTTCGGTCATGGTGGCGCCGGAATGCCACTCAGCGGGGCGTGCGCCAAATCGGGCCTCCATCCGGGTGATGAATTCGGCTGTCAGCGCGATCTCTGGCAGAAGGATCAATGCCTGTCGCCCGGAACGCAGGGTTTCGGCCACGGCTTCGAGATACACTTCCGTCTTACCCGACCCGGTCACCCCGCGCAGAAGTGTGGTGCCATACCCTTCTGATCGCACAGCGCCGCGCAAGTGATGGGCCGCACGCGCCTGATCGTCCGTCAGCGCGACACCGTCCCGATCCGGATCAAGGGAAGGAAAGGCGATGTCGCGCGGGGTGTCGACCTCCATCACCGCGCCCTGCTTCACCAGCCCCTTCACAACCGAGGAGGTCACCCCCGCCTGCTCGGCCAGTTCCTTCAACGTGAAAGACAGCCCACCATAGTCGCGCAGCACCTCCAGCACGCGGCGGCGGGCATCGGTCATGCGATCAGGTTCCGCCCCGCCCAACCGGTAGACCTTGCGCATCGACGGCGGGTCCGACAGCCCCGGCGCCCGGGTGGCCAGCCGCAACATCGCGGGCAGCGGCGTTAAGGTGTAATCACCTGCCCGGACCAGAAAGGACCGCAACTCCTCCCGCATCGGCGGAGTATCCAGCACCCGCAGAATCGCGCGGATTTTTGATGCGTCATAGCCCCCCTCACCTGCGCCCCAGACCACGCCCAACACCTTGCGCGGCCCCAATGGCACCTCGACAAACGCGCCCAGCGCGCAGCCGCCTTCCGGCGCGCGGTAATCCAGCACGCG
>JBCCAJ010000451.1:0-2592 GCA_039814845.1 Pseudomonadota bacterium
ATTGACGTCTGAGGCGTTGGTCACGGCCTGTCTGAAGCGGATCGAGGAAACCGATGGTGCGATCAAAGCCTGGGCCTGGATTGATCCCGAGTACGCGTTGCAGCAAGCACGAGAGGCCGACCTCATCCGCCGCGCGGGCCGCGGTTTGGGTGCGCTGCACGGCGTGCCGGTGGGCCTAAAGGATATCATCGACACACGCGTGGGACCGACGGAACGCGGCTCACCCCTCTATGCAGGCCGATCAGCCGACCGGGACGCACGTTTGGTGGAACGCCTGATCGAGGCCGGTGCGGTGATCATGGGCAAAACAGTCACGACTGAGCTAGCCTTTCTCGCACCGTCTCAAACCACCAACCCTCACAACCCGTTGCACACCCCCGGCGGCTCCTCCTCCGGCTCCGCCGCCGCAGTGGCCGCGCGTCATGTGCCGCTGGCTGTGGGCAGCCAAACGGGTGGGTCTGTGATACGGCCCGCATCTTACTGCGGCACCTTCGGGTTCAAACCCACACGCGGCTTGATTTCGCGATCCGGCATCATGTCAACCGTGCCAAACCTCGACCAAATGGGGGTCTTCGCGAACTCCATCGAAGATGCAGCCCTTCTGACGGACGTGATCGCGGGCTACGACGGCGCAGACGCAGGCTCCCTCCCCCGCCCCACACCCGCAATGCTTGCGGGCGCGCAGGCGGATGTGCCCATTGAGCCGGACATCGCCTGGTTCGACCTGCCCTATCACGACCGCATGAACCGCGATTGCCATGATGGTATGGTCGCGGTGATGGAGGCGCTGAGCGCCCGCGTGGAACGCTTCGACGCCGCCCCCCAACTGGCGGGGCTAACCGAAGTGCACAAGACGATCTACGACTATGAGCTGGCCCAGGCCCTCACCCAGACAGTTTCCGATCACGGCGATCAAATCAGCATTGAGATGAAAGCCGCCGTTGCCCGTGGCCAAGAAATTTCCGCAGAACAATACGACGACGCGCTCGGTGTCAAATCCTCAGCGCAAGCCTTCTTCGTAGACCACTTCAATGATTTCGACGCGATCCTGTCGCCCTCTGCCACGGGCGAGGCACCGCTCATCAGCGAAGGCACCACGGGTGACGCGTCTTTCTGTCTGATCTGGACATTGGCTGGCCTTCCCTGCTTGTCTATCCCCGCCCTTGTGGGCGACACCGGCCTGCCAATCGGCGTTCAACTGATTGGCGCAGCGGAAGAAGATGACCGCTTGCTGCGTACGGCCGCATGGGTCCAAACTGCACTGGCCAATGCCGCGTCCGGGGCGGGCGCTGAACTCGAACTGGAGGCGTGAACCATGTCCAAAATGACCAACTTCATCTTGGGGATTATAGGCACCGGTCTGATGATGATCTTCGTGCTGGGCCTGTCGCACTCGATTTCCACGGGCTTTGCAGGCTTCTCCGGCGGGCTACCTTTCATGATCATAGCCATCATCGTGATCGCGATGGCGCTCTATAATCTCTGGGAAGAGACGATCGGAAAGAAAGACAAATGACTGCAAAACCAGTGGTTTGGATGCCGCGACGCCTGTCTGCGGCAACCATCGCGCGCGCGAGGCGTGACTACGAGCTGATCCTGAACGAGGCAGACACGCCCGGCACATCTGAGGACATCATCGCGATGAGCGCCAAAGTAGACGCGATGATGCCCTGCCATTCGGAACACTTTTCTGCTGACGTGGTGGCGCAGCTTGATCCGCGCCTGAAGATCGTGGCGAACCACTCCGTCGGCACCGATCACTGCGATCTCGACGCCCTGCGCGCACGCGGCATTGTCGTGACGAACACGCCTGACGTGCTTTCTGATGCCACGGCTGAGATTGCAATGCTGCTGATGCTGGGTGCCGCCCGCCTCGCCGTGACGGGCGACCGGCTGGTGCGATCCGGCGCGTGGGATAGCTGGAGCCCGTCTTTCATGGTCGGCAAGCAAATCACCGGCGCGCGGTTAGGCATCATCGGTATGGGCCGCGTGGGCCGCGCGTTTGCTGAAAAAGCGCGCGGCTTCGGGATGGAGATCCATTACTACAACCGCAACCCCCTGCGCCCGGAATATGAAATGGGGGCGACCTATCACGACAACATCGAAAGCGTGCTGAAGGTGTCGGATTTCGTATCCCTGCACTGCCCCTCTACGCCTGAAACCCAAGATCTGATGAATGCTGATCGCTTTGCGATATTGCCCGATGGCGCGATCCTGGTGAACACGGCGCGCGGCGCTTTGGTCGATGAGGACGCGCTGGTCACGGCGATTGCTTCGGGCAAACTTGCAGCGGCGGGGCTGGATTGTTTCAAAGTCGAACCCGGTGGCAACCCCGCGCTGTCCGCCCACGAAAATATCTTCATGCTGCCCCATATCGGCAGCGCCACCACGGCCACACGCGATGCCATGGGCTTTCGCGCGCTCGATAATCTGGATGCGTTTTTCGCGGGCAAGACGCCCGGCGACAAGCTTTAAACTCGAAAGGACATCATCATGGCAAAAGTTGCATTTTTAGGCCTTGGCGTCATGGGCTACCCGATGGCGGGCTACCTGCAAAAGGCGGGCCATGAGGTGACTGTTTACAACCGCACC
>JBCCAJ010000332.1:0-3940 GCA_039814845.1 Pseudomonadota bacterium
GCGCAGTCATGCAGGATGCAGCGCCGCGCGTCTTTCCAATAGCGCCAGACCAGTTCCGGGCTGAACTGATAAAACCCATGTCCGGCCCAGCCGGTGATCCCGTTGATCGAGATGAAAATCCCGTCCTTCTTCAACATGTGAAAGACATTATCGAGCGCTTGCGGCGTGTTATAGACATGCTCCAACGTGCCTCCGTCGATGATCACATCGAACTTCGACCGCAGCTTTTTGGGCAGCGGCTCATTCATGTCATGAACCAGATCGCAATCCTCATAGGCCGAGGCATCAAGCGATTTCATCTCCGGATAGCCGATCTTTTGCAGGAATGTCTCCGCAAACCCGTCTTCCTGTTCATAATCAGGAATGTCCGGGGTCAGCCCCGCCTTGCGCAGGTTCTGCCGCACGTAGCGGCGAAACTTGCCTTTGATGTGAAACTTCTGCCGACCCAGCATCACGCCGGTCTTTTTGCCCTCAACCAAGCCCCGCGCGACCACCAGTTGAGAGGCAAGCTGTGCATCAATACCCATGTGTCATCTCTTTCATGATCATCTCTTTCGTGATCATTCTGCCCGTTCTTTGATTGAGTTATACACATCCGTTTCCGATCTGGAAACAATCACGAACACCTCACCCCAAATTCCCCCAAACCCGTTGAATTTCCGTCAAGCTATAACAGAAAAGGGCGCGCTCTACGGCACACCCTTATTCTTTCTTGTTCCAAATACCTCGGGGGTCTGGGGGCAGCGCCCCCACTTTCAATGAACCACGGCGTCCTTCGGCGGTTCCCGATTGGTCGATCCAACCCGATCCCCGATGATCAAGCCATCGGACCCGGCAGAGACCTCCACTTGCGCCCCATCCAGAATATCCCCGGCCAGCAGCGCCTCCGCCAACGGATCCTGCAATGCCTTCTGGATGACCCGCTTCAAAGGCCGCGCTCCGTAGACCGGATCATAGCCTTCATCCGCCAGCCAAGTCTTGGCACCTTCATCCAGATTGAGCGTGATTTTCCGACTGGCCAACCGTTTGAGCAGTCGCGCCATCTGAATATCCACGATCCCATCCATCTGCGCCCGCTGGAGCCTGTCAAAGATCACGATTTCATCCAGACGGTTGAGGAATTCCGGCCGGAAATGTGCCCGAACGGCATCCATCACATCGCGCTTGGCGTCAGCGGCATCCGCATCTTCGGCCAGCTGGCTCAAGGCCTGAGACCCAAGGTTCGACGTCAGAATGATCAGCGTCTGCTTGAAATCCACCGTCCGGCCCTGCCCATCTGTCAGTACGCCGTCATCCAGCACTTGCAGCAGCACGTTGAAGACCTCCGGGTGGGCCTTCTCAACCTCGTCAAACAGGACAACCTGGTAGGGCCTGCGCCGCACGGCTTCCGTCAGCACGCCACCCTCATCATAACCCACGTAACCGGGCGGGGCCCCGATCAGGCGCGACACCGCGTGTTTCTCCATGAACTCCGACATATCAATGCGGACCATCGCGCTGTCATCGTCGAAAAGGAACTCTGCCACGGCCTTGGTCAGCTCCGTCTTGCCAACGCCCGTCGGCCCGAGGAAGAGGAACGACCCCAGAGGCCGGTTCTCATCGTTCAAACCCGCGCGCGCCCGGCGCACCGCATTGGCCACGGCCTTCACGGCAGCATTCTGCCCGATCACGCGTTTATGCAGCCCGTCTTCCATGGAAAGCAGCTTTTCCCGCTCCCCTTCCAGCATCTTGGCGGTCGGAATACCTGTCCAGCGTTCGACCACCTGTGCGATTTGTTCGGGCCGCACCGCCTCCTCCACCATCACGGTGTCTTCGGTGGCCTCGGCCTCCGCCAGTTTCTTCTCCAGATCAGGAATGACGCCGTAAGACAGCTCCCCGGCTTTCGCCAGATCACCGGCCCGCTTGGCGTTTTCCAACTGCGTCCGCGCTGCCTCAAGCTGTTCCTTGATATCACGCGCACCAGCCAGCTTATCCCGCTCCGATTGCCACGCGGCGGTCATCTGCGCCGATTTCTCCTGCAGATCAGCCAGATCTTTTTCCAGCTTTTCCAACCGATCCTTGCTGGCGGCATCGTCTTCTTTTTTCAGCGCCTCCGCCTCGATCTGCTTTTGCAGAATATCGCGGTCCAGCGCGTCCAGTTCTTCGGGCTTGCTGTCTACTTCCATCCGCAACCGGCTCGCGGCCTCGTCGACCAGATCAATGGCCTTATCCGGCAAAAATCTGTCTGTAATGTAGCGATTGGACAGCGTCGCGGCACTCACCAAGGCACTATCTGAAATCCGCACCCCATGGTGCAGCTCATACTTCTCCTTGATCCCGCGCAGGATCGAAATCGTATCCTCCACGGTGGGCTCCGCCACCACAAGCGGCTGGAACCGCCGGGCAAGCGCGGCATCCTTTTCCACATGCTTGCGATATTCATCGAGCGTCGTCGCACCCACACAGTGCAACTCCCCCCGCGCAAGTGCAGGCTTGATAAGGTTGGCAGCATCCATCGCGCCATCCGCCTTGCCCGCGCCAACAAGCGTGTGCATCTCGTCGATAAACAGAATGATTTCCCCGGCGGCAGAGGTCACTTCGTTGAGCACGGCCTTCAGCCGCTCCTCAAACTCCCCGCGATATTTCGCACCGGCAATCAGCGCACCCATATCCAGCGCGAGCAACTTCTTATTGAGCAAACTCTCTGGCACATCGCGGTTCACGATCCGCAGGGCAAGTCCTTCGGCAATCGCCGTCTTACCCACGCCGGGTTCGCCGATCAGCACCGGGTTGTTCTTCGTCCGCCGGCTCAGAACCTGCATGGCGCGCCGGATCTCATCATCGCGGCCAATGATTGGGTCGATTTTGCCCTCTTCAGCGGCGCGTGTAAGGTCGGTGGCGTATTTCTCCAACGCTTCATAGGTGTCTTCCGCCGTGGCACTGTCGGCTTTGCGCCCCTTACGCACATCCTCAATCGCGGCATTAAGCGTCTGAGCCGACACTCCGCCCTGATCCAGCGCGTCTTTTGCGGCAGATTTCACAATCGCCAGCGCGGTCAGAAGGCGTTCGGCAGGCACAAAGCTATCACCGGCCTTTTTCGCCAGCTTTTGGCCCTCATCCAGAACCTTGCTGGTCTGGCTGTCCATGTAAACCTGGCCCGTGTCGCCCGTGACGACCGGGATTTTCCCAAGCGCCAGATCCAGCGCTTGCACCACGCGCTCAGGCTTGCCGCCTGCGCGTTTGATCAAGGTGCTCGCTTGCCCCTGATCATCATCCATCAATGCCTTGAGTACGTGTTCGGGCGCCAGTTTCTGGTGGTTTTCCCGCATCGCGATCGTCTGGGCGGCTTGCAAAAACCCGCGCGAGCGCTCCGTGAACTTGCCTAAGTCCATCGTCTTTCTCCTTTTAAGCGTTCTCCCGTCGGCGCACCCTCTATGAGGCATACGTCTTGCGGGAACCTTACTTGATAAATGGGGAATGGCCCGCGCCCGTTCAAGAGTGCCTAAAAATTAGGCAGTTTGGCAGGATTTTGCCTATATCTAGCGGTCGGATAACGCAAAATCACAAGATTTCGCATTTTTTCGTGAACGCATCTTCCATTCGCGCGTTGCGTTAACACTTCGGATGCAGATCGCCGTGAGGCAGTGGGTGGAAGGAACTTATCCATGTCTATCAATGAGATGACCGCAATCGTGACCTTGTCACAGCCTGTCTACAACCCCGAGGCAACCGCCTTTGAGGCAAAAGCCACGCTGCGCGAAAGCGGAGCCGAATTTGCCTATCGCGTGGCATTCCCGGCCGCGCCTCACGCTGAGTTCGAGATTGTCACGAAGGGTCTCAAGACGCAGGCATTGGCGCAGCACGCGCAGGCGCGCGAACGCACGCAGCGCTTTTTGCGCGAAACGGTGCGCGCCGCCACCAGCCGGGCCAATTCCCCGGCCTTGGGCGGGTTTCTGGCAGC
>JBCCAJ010000071.1:0-9537 GCA_039814845.1 Pseudomonadota bacterium
GGTCAGCGTGCCGGAGCGGGAGACGACGCCGCAGGAGCCGCGTTTGTGGATGTGGCCCGGCATGATGCCGATCTTGCAGGCGTCGGGCGTGATGATGCCGGGGCAGTTGGGGCCGATGAGTGTGGATGTGCTATCTTCCAACGCGCGTTTGACGCGCATCATGTCGAGGACGGGGATGCCTTCGGTGATGCAGACGATCAGGGGGATTTCGGCATCCAGCGCCTCAAGGATCGAATCCGCAGCGAAGGGCGGGGGCACGTAGATGACGGAGGCATTGGCCCCCGTTTCATGCATCGCTTCATGGACGGAGTTGTAGACGGGTAGGTCCAGATGGGTCTGGCCGCCTTTGCCGGGCGTCACGCCGCCGACCATTTGGGTGCCATAGGCGATGGCCTGCTCAGAATGGAATGTGCCCTGGGACCCGGTGAGGCCCTGGCAGATGACTTTGGTGTCTTTGTCGACGAGGACGGCCATGGTTTAGGCTCCTTTTCTCGGTTTTGTCTTGGTGTGTGTCATTATGGGATCCGTTGGATGGGCTGCGGGGGCGTGGCCGGCAGGCCGACGCGGCCCTCGAAAACGTGGTGGAAATAGATGGAATACCAGCCGTCTATCACTTGAATGAATGTGACCGTGTCCACGCCCGGGATGGCGGCATCGGCGAAGTATTCGTGACCGCTTCCGCCTTCTGTGCTGTAAGTGCCGTTGTAGTAGGACAGGTTGTAGGACTTGGGTGATCCGCCGACCAAGGCGTCTGGGCCCAGCTTTTCAGCAATCAGAGTTTCGACCCGCTTGGCCATGGTGGATGCATCTGTATCTGTGGAGGCCAGTGTTGCACCGCAGGACATGAATGTGTGGCCGCCGACATGCCCGACATGGACGTCGAAGGAAAAGTTGCGGCGGACCACGCCGGTGAACATCGCGTCGCCGTTCAAACTCGGAGAGACGGAAAGAGCGGCATCCTGAGAGATAAGATCAAGATTGCTGTAGAAAGTCTCAGGCTCGTTGACGACGGTGGCACAGTAGTTGGTGTAGGCCGTCCACATATCATCAACTGACATCTGTGGACCGGATTGGGCGCTGCCCTGTGTGGCCAGAAACGCGGTGGCGAGGAGGGCGGTTCTCATGACGTGCCCTCCGGTTGGAAGTAGATCAGAGAATAGCTGGAGCGGTTGCCGACCCACCTATTGCGGGCGGTGGCGAGGATGCCGCCGGGGATGGCCCAGGCCTGTTCGATGTCGACGGAGAAGTCTTCCCTGTTCATCGGTTTGGCGGATGGGAAGGTATCGGTAACGTAGCGTGCCACGGCGTTCGATTGCCCGGTGCGGGCGGTGGCGCGGGCGATGCACATGGTGTCACTTATCGCAATGGCGGGGGCGCGGTTGTCGATCACGAAGACCTGCCGCACGTCACCGCGCGTGGTGTTGGTGGGCACGTATCCTGCGTTGCGCAGCGCAGTTTCTTGTGTGGCGGGACCGTTCGTTTTCACACAAACCGCGTCAAAGGCAGAGACCAGTTCACGCGGGGTGCTTTTGGGAATGACATTGCCGGGCCAGATCGTGGCCAGTTCCAGACGGTCAGCGCTGGGCGCCTGAGTGGAACAGGCCGCCAGTGACAGGCCGGCCAGGAGGCCGATCCCGGCTTTGCATGCCACGCTCTCAAAGGCGCTTTTATCCCAACCAAGGCGGGTCATTCGGCGCTTAGCCCTCGGAACGTCGTGAAGGACAGAAAATCCGTCGTGACCTGAATCATCGTATCCAGTTCAGGATCGGGCAGCATACCGTAGACGTGATAGATGTGGTTGCCCGGATTGGTCAGCAGCTGGTCTGACGTGCTGCCCCATTCAGAATAAAGTTCCGGCATGGCGCCGCCGGTGACATTGTCTGTGCCGTAGGTTTGGCGCAGATGTGCCTCCACGATCGTGGCAAGTTCTACGTTTTCGCCCTTCACAAACCCGGTGGAATAGGTGCCGCACCCTTCTGTGCCCCAATCCCGCAGAAGGGAGCGGTTATACGTATCAAAGAACTTACCACCGCCTGCTGCGCGGGTGACCGTGACGTGCATGCCGTCAGGGGATGTCACGATACCAAAGGTGCCTGCGGGCGCGCGGGTTGGCAGGCTGTCGACATAGGCTTGCGGGTCGGCCATCACCTCGGTGCAAAGCGCAATGTAGCGATCCATTGTTTCAAAGATGGCCGGGGTAGGATCGGCCTTGGCCGGTGATGCGCCAATCGCGATCATGATGCAGGCGGATACTGAACCTATCCATCCCAAACACGTTGGGGTCTGCGTGGCCTCAGAAACAATTGGCCCAGGGTATGGGAGGCAGTGTGTCACGATTGTTCAGTCATAAACCTGGCTGTAGCCGATGTTGACCGACACGCCGCTTTCGCGTTCCCAGTCGAGTGATACGGCGAAATGGCGTTCAGCGGCGACACGGAAGACCCATTGGTGTTCTGCCTCGTGGGGCGAAGGTTTGTTTTGCTCCACTGAGAGCGCATCGGGGTAGACCGCGCCTATTTTCCAATCCATGCCGGTGACGAGGTCCTGGTAGAACTGTTCCGTACCCGTCTGTGCGGGCAGAACCAAACGGCATGCCATGGAATCAATTGTCTTGCTGAAGATGACATGGGCCCCGCCGGGATTGCCGAACATTGCGGCCTCATCCGTGGACATGACTTGTGGCAGTTGGGCATTCGTGGCGAGCGCTTGCGCATTGGCAAAGAGCGCGGGCCAGTCGAGCGAGGTGGTCACGCAGGCCTCTGATATCAGGCCCACGGCATCGGCGGGCAGATCAAAAGGGCCAGCGGTCAGCGCCGTTGGGGCGCAGACCAGAAATGCCGCGGCTGCAAGCGCGGGGCGCATTAGCCTTTGACCGCCTTCACGATCTTTTCGGCCCCATCTTTCAGGTCGTCAGCCGCGATCACGTCAACGTCGGAGTTGTTAATGATCGCTTTGCCCTCTTCCACGTTCGTGCCTTCAAGCCGGACGACAAGCGGGACTTTCAGACCGACCTCTTTCACCGCGGCCACAACGCCCTCGGCGATCACGTCACAGCGCATGATGCCGCCGAAGATGTTCACGAGGATGCCTTTGACCTGCGGGTCTGAGGTGATGATCTTGAACGCCTCAGTGACCTTTTCCTTGGTCGCCCCGCCCCCCACATCGAGGAAGTTAGCCGGTTCTGCGCCGTAAAGTTTGATGATGTCCATCGTGGCCATCGCCAGGCCCGCGCCGTTCACCATGCAGCCGATTTCACCGTCCAAAGCGATGTAGTTCAGATCGTATTTAGAGGCTTCCAGTTCCTTGGGATCTTCTTCGGTCACGTCGCGCAACTCCGCGATGTCGGCGTGGCGATAGACGGCGTTGCTGTCAAAGCCCATCTTGGCGTCGAGGCATTTCAGATCGCCCGCGTCTGTGACGATGAGCGGGTTGATCTCAAGCATCTCCATGTCTTTTTCGAGGAACATTTTGTAGAGCGTGCCCATCAGTGCCACGCATTGTTTGACCTGCTTGCCAGAGAGCTCGAGCATGAAAGCGATGCGTCGGCCGTGGAAGGCCTGATAGCCGGTCGCCGGATCGACCGAGAAGCTGAGGATCTTTTCAGGGGTAGACGCCGCAACTTCTTCGATGTCCATGCCGCCCTCGGTGGAGCAGACAAAGCTGATCCGGGAAGAGCCGCGATCTACCAGAAGGGCCAGGTACATTTCCTTTTCAATACCAGAGCCGTCTTCGATGTAGATGCGGTTGACCTGTTTGCCGGCATCACCGGTTTGTTTGGTCACCAGCGTACGGCCCAGCATCTTTTTGGCTTCATCGGCGGCTTCTTCTGCAGATTTGGCAAGGCGCACACCGCCCGCTTCGCCTGCGCCGGCCTCTTTGAATGTGCCTTTGCCGCGACCACCGGCGTGAATTTGTGCTTTTACGACCCAGAGAGGGCCATCAAGGGCACCGGCGGCAGTTTTGGCTTCTTCTGCTTTGAGGACGACGCGCCCATCGGACACAGGGGCGCCAAAGGACCGCAGCAGCGCCTTGGCCTGGTATTCGTGGATATTCATGTGACTGTCCCGTTTGTCATATTCTGCCCCATAGTCACGTCGAAAACCCCTGATGGAAAGGGAATTTCGCGAAGATGCGGCCAATTCGAAGTATTTTTGGGGATTTGTGATCACACGGTATAATCGTGTGATCACAAAAAGCTCTCAGAGCATTAAGGATGAGTAAAAAAATCGCTTTGACAGGTGATTCTTTCGCACTAGCGCCTATAGAAACGCCCGCCAGGTTGGGGCCTGACGGGCGGTTTGTACCGGTTCGGAATGCTTAGACCAAAGAGCCGTCGATTTCCTTGCACGCATCGACGAGGCCTTTGACCGCCTTGACAGAGGTGTCGAACATGTCCTGCTCTTCCGTGTTGAGTTTGATGTTCACAATCCGCTCAATCCCGCCAGCGCCGATCACGGTGGGCACGCCCACATACATGTCTTTGACACCCAGATCGCCTTTGCAATACGCCGCACAGGGCAGGACGCGTTTTTGATCTTTCAGATAGGCTTCGGCCATTTCAATCGCCGATGTCGCAGGTGCGTAATAGGCAGAGCCGGTTTTCAACAGGCCCACAATCTCTGCGCCGCCGTCGCGCGTACGCTGCACGATCGCGTCCATCTTTTCCTGCGTGGTCCAGCCCATTTCGATCAGATCTGGCAGGGGGATACCCGCGACGGTTGAATACCGAAGGGAGGGCACCATCGTGTCGCCATGGCCGCCCAGAACGAAGGCCGTGACGTCTTTCATCGACACGTCGAATTCATCAGCAAGAAAGTGGCGGAAGCGAGCGCTGTCCAGCACGCCGGCCATGCCACAGACCTTGTTGGCGGGCAGGCCGGAGAATTTCTGCAGCGCCCAGACCATCGCATCGAGCGGGTTGGTGATGCAGATGACGAATGCGTCGGGCGCGTTGGCCGCGATGCCTTCGCCCACGGATTTCATGACCTTGAGGTTGATGCCCAGCAAATCATCGCGGCTCATCCCAGGTTTGCGGGCGACACCGGCGGTGACGATGCACACATCTGCGCCTGCGATATCGGCGTAATCCTGTGTGCCCATCAGATCGGCATCGAACCCTTCCGAGGGGCCGGATTCGGCGATATCAAGCGATTTGCCCTGCGGAATGCCCTCGGCGATGTCGAACATGATCACATCCCCCAATTCCTTCAAAGCTGCGAGATGGGCGAGTGTGCCGCCGATTTGCCCAGCGCCGATGAGCGCGATTTTGGGTCTGGCCATGAGGTAAACTCCGATTGTTTCCCGAATTTCATATCGTGCCAAGGGCTAGTCCCAAAGCCAAGGCCGTGCAAGAGCGCTGCAGTGCAGCGCTGTGGATAACTCAGCACGGCATACCATGGTATATGACAAATTTATGAAGGGAAAACAAAGGCGTAAAAGCCAACGCCCATGACATCATGGCGCGGCATGTTTACGCTATCGGTTATTCGGGATCGGCCACGCGGCTAGGGCAAAGGTTGGCTGATCGTGGGTTGAGGGCGAATCTTGCGTCAGAACGACGAACGCCGTTCCAACACAGTTTGCAAAGATTTCAGGCGTCATCCCCGGCGAGTGGGACAGCCTCGGTCAATGTCTCAAAGGACTGGCCGCTGGCGACCATGCAGGTCAGGCCATTCACAGAGGTCACTGTAATCGTCCAGGTACCGGTTTCCTGAGAGGCAAACACCTCCACCACCGCGTTGTTGGAGCCCAGGCCCACAGATTGGCGCGATTCACCGTAGCGATCTGCCAGACGTTCAATCACCACTTCGCGCGGTGCGCAGTTTTGTGCTGCTGCCTGTGTGGCGAACCCTGAGGCCAAGGCCAGGATCGCTGCAGGCGCTATCATTTTTGTGTTCATTAGAACCCCCTTTCTAGGGTTGGGTCCCTGTCCATTCCGCCTTTAGGATGATCCACGCTTACCAAGCGAAGGTTAACGCAACGTGCGAGCACGCATTTTCTGCGCTGCGGCAAAAAATGGCTTGAACATTTCTGTCAAAAAGTGCCAATTCCGCGCACGAAAATTACCGGAAGGTCAGCCCATGGATCTCGCCACCCATCCGTATCGATCCGTTCTTTATATCCCGGCGTCCAAGGCACGGGCGTTGGAAAAGGCCCGGAGCTTGCAAACCGATGCCATCATTTTCGATCTTGAAGATGCTGTCGCGCCTGAGGCCAAGGCAGAGGCGCGGCAGACTTTGAAAGAGGCGTTGGAGCAGGATGGCTATGGCAACCGGGCGAAGATCGTGCGGATCAACGCGCTGACCACGGAATGGGGCAATGAAGATGTGCGCGTGCTGCGCGACGCGGGCGCGGATATCTTTTTGTTGCCCAAGGTGAACAACCCGTCCGATGTGGATGCGTTGGCCGACCTGCTGGATCCTTTGATGTCGATCTGGGTGATGATGGAAACGCCCACTTGCGTCTTCAACGCGCCGGAGATTGCCGCCCATCATCGGGTGCGAGGTCTGGTGACCGGCACCAACGATCTGACCAAGGACCTGGGATCACGGTATCGACCCGACCGGCTGCCGCTGATGACGGCGCTGCAACGGATCGTGATGGCCGCGCGTGCGGCGCGCGGCGTTGTGGCGATTGACGGGGTTTACAACCGGTTCCGCGATGGGGAAGGGTTGAAGGCCGAATGCGAACAGGGGCGGGATTTGGGCTTTGACGGCAAGACGTTGATCCATCCGATGCAGATTGATGTCACGAACACGGCCTTTGCGCCGTCGGAGTCGGAGATTGACCTGGCGCAGCGCCAGATTGCCGCCTTTGAAGAAAGCCATGCCTCGGGCCTCGGGATTGCTGTGGTGGATGGGCAAATTGTCGAAAACCTGCATATCGTGGCGGCGAAGCGCACGCTGGCGAAGGTTGAGGCCATTGCCGCTATGGCGGCGGAGTGACGCGATGAAACTTTACCGATTTCTGAGTGCGGATGACACATCCGCTTTCTGCCACAAGGTGACAGAAGCGTTGAACAAGGGGTGGGTTCTGCATGGCTCTCCGACGTATGCATTTGATCAGGCCAACGGGGTGATGCGCTGCGGGCAGGCCGTGGTGAAAGAGGTAGAGGGCGATTACAGCCCCGATGTGAAGCTGGGAGAGCAGTGATGGCGAAAACCAACGCAGCCAAAACAAACAGTGGGCGTTTTTTCGAAGACTACACCGTCGGTGAGACGATCCATCATGCGGTGCCGCGTACTGTGTCTGGCGGAGAACGCGCGCTTTATCATGCGCTCTATCCGGCGCGGCATGCGATTTATTCATCGGATGCGTTTGCGCAGAGTTGCGGTTTGGCGGCGGCACCTTTGGATGACATCGCCGCTTTCCATGTGGTTTTCGGTAAGACGGTTCCTGATATCTCTTTGAATGCATTGGCCAATCTTGGCTATGCAGAGGGCCGCTGGCTGAAGCCAGTCTGGCCCGGGGATACGATCCGGTCGACCTCTGAAGTGATCGGGGTGAAGCAGAATTCCAATGGCAAATCCGGCGTCGTTTGGGTGCGGACGCGGGGAATGAACCAGCATGATAAGGTCGTGCTGGACTATGTGCGCTGGGCGATGGTCCGCAAACGTGACTTTGACAGTACGGCACCTGAGGCGGTGATCCCGACGTTGAAACCGGCCTTGGAGGCCGGCGATCTGGTGGTGCCTGAGGGTCTTGATTTCACCAACTACGATTTCACCCTGGCCGGGGAGCCGCATCGCTGGGGCGATTATGAAGTGGGCGAAACCATTGATCACGTGGACGGCGTGACGGTGGAAGAGTCTGAGCACATGATGGCCACGCGCCTGTGGCAGAACACGGCGAAGGTCCATTTTGATGTGGGATCACGCCCGGACGGGCGGCGGCTGATCTATGGTGGGCATGTGATTTCCATGGCGCGGACGCTGTCGTTCAACGGGCTGGCCAATGCGCAGGTGGTTGCGGGGCTGAACGGCGGGACCCATGCCAATCCCTGCTATTCGGGTGACACGATCAAGGCGTGGTCTGAGGTGCTGGATAAGGCCGAAACCAGCGCGCCGGGCGTCGGCGCTTTGCGGTTGCGCCTTGTGGCGACCAAGGGCGGTGCGCCGTTTGAGCTTAAGGGCGAGGATGGAAAGTACTTGCCTGACGTGATGCTTGATCTGGATTACTGGGCGCTCATCCCTCTTTGAAGACGTCATGCCTCAGTGTCTCCTCGGGCCGGGGATATTCCCTGCCAGTAGACACACGGGAAAACGTGCTTCTTTTGGCTAAAAATATCCCGGGGGAGGCGCCGAAACCAATGGTTTCGGCGTTGGGGGCTGGCCCCCTCTTTTCACGACTGGTGACACAAGGCATGCTGCGGGAATGTTTCGCGCTTTTATCACCGCTTTGTCCGTGACGTTCAGTGTGCCCGCGTGGGCCTGCGAGATTGCCCTTGTTTTGGCGGTGGATGTGTCGGGATCGGTGGATCGCGACGAGTATCGCATTCAGATGGATGGGTTGGCGGAGGCTTTCCGCGATCCAACGGTCGCGGGCACGTTGGTGGCCGGGAAGGCGGCGATTTCAGTGGTGCAGTGGACGGGCACGACGCGGCAGGTGGTTTCTGTGCCGTGGGTTCAGGTGATAAGCCCTGACGACCTGGAGGCGTTGGCCCGACAGATTGAGGACGTGCCGCGGGAGTGGCGGAATTATTCAACCGCGATCGGGGAGGCGATGGCGTTCTCCCTGCAGCAGTTTGCAACGGCGCCTGTCTGCGATCGCCGGGTCATTGATATCTCGGGCGATGGTCTGTCGAATGAAGGCATTCTGCCCGAGGAGGTTCATCCGCATCTCGAAGATCTGGATATCACGGTCAACGCGCTGGTTATTGAAGGGGCGGAAGCGGATTTGACGGCGTATTTTCGGGCACATGTCATTTCCGGTGCCGGTGCTTTCGTCATCACCGCAAACAGCTATGATGACTACCCGGAGCGGATGCGCATGAAGCTTTTGCGGGAGGTATCGAAACCCATTTCGATACGGGCACTGCCCGACGAGAAAAGACCTTTGTGATCACATAAAAAACGACAGCCACATGTATCATCTTTTGCTGCGACCTCGTATCCACTTATTGAGGCTGTCCATACCTGTATAACCGGTTTAGAAATATGCCGAGACCTTTGCCAGTGACGCTTTGACAACGTTGGTCATACACTACGCGTCCAGCCTATTCGGAGGAGCCAGACATGGCCGATGTGAACCGCGGAAATAGACCGCTTTCGCCTCATCTGACAATTTACCGCCCGCAGCTGACATCCATGACGTCGATCCTGACGCGGATCACGGGCAACGCGTTGCTGATCGCGGCGTTGATGATCGTCTGGTGGTTTTTTGCAGCGGCGACATCCACGGAGTATTTCGCACTGGCGGATCGGGTGCTGACCAGTTTCCTGGGGGACCTGATCATGCTCGGGTCGGTTTGGGCGCTTTGGTATCATCTGCTGGCCGGGGTGCGGCACCTTATCTGGGACAATGCGCTGATGCTGGATA
>JBCCAJ010000348.1:0-3762 GCA_039814845.1 Pseudomonadota bacterium
AGGGAACAGATATGAAAAGCCATACCAAAGTCGTTGTTGTCGGGGGCGGATGCCTTGGCGCGTCTCTCCTTTACGGTCTGACCGAGCACGGGATTGATGATTGCGTGATGCTGGAGCGCACGCAGCTGACCGCCGGGTCCACATGGCATGCCGCCGGGCTGTTGGTGACGTTTGTGCGGTCCCACAACGTGTCCAAGATGACTTTGGAGACAATCCGGATTTATTCCGAGGTGGAAAAGAAGCTCGGCACCTCCGTGGGCCTGCGGCAGGTGGGGCAGCTTCGGATTGCCAACACGCAGGAGCGTTGGGATGAGTTCCAAAGCTATCTCTCGGTGGCCGAGGCGGCGGGCGTGCCGTGCAAACTGCTGACGTCCGAAGAGATCGCCGAGGTCCATCCGCTGCTCAACCAGAACGAAAACATTCGCGGCGGCATCCTTCACACCCAAGATGGCTATGTGAACCCGGCCGATATCACGCAAGGTTTGGCGAAACTTGCGCGGGATGCAGGCGCGAAGGTCTATCAGAACACCGAGGCGCAGGGCTATGAAAAGCTTGATAACGGCCACTGGAAGGTGATCACCAATCAGGGTGACATCACCTGCGAGCATCTCATTTTCGCCACCGGCAACTACGCGCGGGAAAATGCGCGGCGGGTGGGACTTGATCTGCCCTGTATCCCGATTGTTCATCAGTACTGGACGACAGAGCCGGTGCCGGAACTGGTCGAACGACGCAAGAACGGTGAGCGGGAATATCCCATTTTGCGGGATGAAGACTATGGGGCGTATCTGCGTGAGGACACGGGCGCCATTCAGTTTGGGCCGTATGAATTCGAAGGCGATCTGAAACTGTTCGCCACCGACCGGGTGCCGCCGGATTTCGGAGCCGATCTGTTGCCCGAAGACTTCGAGGCGGTCGAAACGCAGTGGGAACGCGCGCTGGAACGTGTGCCGACGCTGGGTGAAGTGGGCATCAAGGCCAACACCCGCGGGCCGTTCCAAATGACGCCGGATGAGCTGCCACTGGCAGGCCCCGCGCCAGGACACGACAATCTTTGGCTGGCCGAAGGCATGCCAGGCGGCATTCTTTGGGGCGGTACGGTGGGCAATTCGATTGCCAAGTGGATTGCTTATGGTGATCCGGGCATTGATATGTCCGAACTCGATCCGCGCCGCTTTGGTGATTACGCCTCCAAGCGCTGGACGATGGACAAAGTGCGCGAAACCTGGGGCACGCATATGCATGCGCATATCCCGGGTGAGGATTTCCCCTCGGCCCGGCCCATGCGCACCGTGGGGTCCTACGATCTGCTGACGGCCCAAGGCGCGGTCTGGACGCTGTTCAACGGCTATGAATTCCCCCGCTGGTTTGCCCCCACGCCGGATCAGGCCATCCCCGAACATTCCTTCCGCCGCACGGCCCATATGGAATATGTGATGGAAGAGGTTCGCACGACGCGGGCGGAGGCGGGATTCATTGATATGTCGCCCATGACCAAATTCCTGGTGAAAGGGCCGGGGGCGGCGAAATGGCTGGATGGGCTGATGGCCAATAAGCTGCCCAAAGAGGGCCGCATGACGCTGTCGCTGGCGCTGAATGCCAAGGGCGGGATGGATGCAGAATACACCATTGTCCGGCTGGGGGAGGAGGAATTCTACCTTGTAAGCACCCCCAACGGGCAGCGCTACAACTGGGATCAGCTGAGCCGCGTTTTGCCGCGCGACGGGTCTGTCACGATGACGGATATCTCGGAGCAATACGGCGTGATCGCGCTGGCCGGTCCGAAGGCGCGAGAGATTTTGCAGCCGCTCACCGACAATGATCTTTCTAATGAGGCCTTCCCTTGGCTCACCGCACAAACCGGTGAGGTGGGTTATGCCAAGGGCGTGCATATGCTGCGTGTCAGTTACACCGGGGAACTGGGCTGGGAGCTTCATCACCCGGTCAACTACAACCGTCACATCGTGGATCAGTTGCTGAAGGCGGGCGTAAAGCCGTTTGGGGCTGAGGCGTTGGAAAGCATGCGGCTGGAAAAATCCTACCGCGCGATCAACCGTGAAATTTGCAAGGATATGACGCCTTATGAGGCCAGCCTCGACCGGTTTGTGGCCATGACCGAAAAGATCGGCGGGCAAGTGGCGGAGCGGCAATTTGTCGGCCGGGACGCTTTGGAAAAACAATTGGCCAATGGCGCGTTCAATCGTCTGGTCACGCTGAAACTGCCGTTGCGGGATACCTCTGTCATTGCCCATGAAAGCGTCTGGAAAGACGGGGAGATCGTGGGCCGCGTGACCTCGGGCGGGTATTCCTATTACTGCGAACATGACATCGCGATGGCGCTTGTTCCGCAAGAGCTGGCCCAGCCCGGCACCAAGATGCAGGTGAAAATCCACGCCGAACTGCGCGAGGCTGAGGTGATCGATACCTGCGCATATGACCCGACCAGCGCCCGCGCCCGGGCCTAAAGGAGACGGAAGATGAGCCGAGAACAGACCAGAACCCGCACCCGTGGTGGCCGCGCCGCCCGCGTCTCTGCCCGGACGAACCCACCGCCGGTTTACTTGCCAGCGCTCAACCGCGCCGTGGGGCCGATTGACTTGTTGGGGCCGGACGGGGTGGAAAAGATCCACAACGCCGCCATGACAATTCTAGAGACAACGGGGATTGAATTCCGTGATCCCATCGCATTGAAAGACTGGGCCAAGCACGGCGCGGATGTGGACGGCGAACGCGTGCGCATCGGGCGCGATATGCTGATGGATCTGATTTCTTCCGTGCCCGAAAGCTGGGGCTATGCGGCGCGCAATCCGGAGCGGTCGATGCGCGTGGGTGGCCGCGATACGGTCTTTGCCAACGCCTATGGTGCGCCATTCGTCTACGGGCTGGATGGCAAGCGGCGGCCTTCGATGCTGGAGGATGCCCATAACTTCTTCAAAATGGGTCAGATGAGCCAGGCTATGCATGTGCCGGGCATCCTACCGGTGGAGCCGCAGGATGTGCCGGTGCCACATCGCCATCTGGAGTTGATGCACGCCGCATTGACGCTGACGGACAAACCCGTGAAGGGCTCTGTCTTGTCTGAGACTGCCGCGCGAGACTGTGTTGAGATGGCGCGAATTGTGTTCGGCGAAGAGTTCGTGGATGACAACGTGGTGATGGCAGCCCTTCTCAACTGTAACACGCCGCTGGTGTGGGATGAGACGATGCTGCAAAGCCTGCGGGTCTATGCGGCGGCCAATCAGCCTTGTCTGCTGTCGCCCTTCGTGTTGGCCGGGGCCAGCACGCCGGCAAGCCCGATGGGTGGCGTGTCGCTTTTGATTGCAGAGTCACTCGCGGGCATGGCTTATTCCCAGATTATCCGGCGCGGGGCACCCATGGTGCTGGGAGTGGCTATTATGGGCGTGTCGATGAAAACTGGCGCGCCGATGATGGGCTCGCCTGAGCCGGGGCTCATGAACCTTCTGGTGGGACAGATGGCGCGGCATTACGGGGTTCCGTGGCGGACCTGCACGATGTGGACGGGGTCAAAATCGGCGGATTTGCAGGCCGGGTTTGACAGTGCGAACACGATGTGGCCGGTTCGGCACGCCTGCCGAGTAATTCGCAACAGAGCAAGCCGACTGAAGCAGCAGCGGGAATTTACTTCCACTCGCCCAAGAACCGCGTGACATCGCCAAGGCTCGGGCTCTTCGCTGTGCGAACGTAGATGCCAGAGAAACAGACAGCGTTCATCAAACAAGCTTCAGGAGACAGATCGATCAA
>JBCCAJ010000123.1:0-7269 GCA_039814845.1 Pseudomonadota bacterium
AGCACATCGCGCCAATCCGCGATATCGGCGTTCCACGCCGCAAGGCCCGCCGCCACCATAGGGGCAAGGCATAAGGCCAAAGCGACCCAGGCCAATCTGTGCAGCAATCGTTCGATCATGTCGTAAACCTGCCTTCGAGCGATTTATCACATAGACCGACGCCGTGGTATGCACCAGATGATGCGTTGTGACGGCGCAAAAACACAACAATCGGCAAGGTTTGCACTGATTTTATTGAAAATTCGCTAGGCAATGACGATCTGTTAACCCTACATAGTGAGAATAATAACGAGCAGGCAGCCCGCAGAAAGACCAGAGGGCCAACTTCGATGAGTAAATTTCGCGCCAAACAAGTGCCCATTGTGCTGAACGACCGTGGAAAAACGGACGTGCGTACGCAATTTGCCGCCCTGTGTTACAAGGTGATGGATGGCAAGGTGAAGGTGCTGATGGTGACCTCTCGCGGGACCGGGCGTTGGATCATCCCCAAAGGCTGGCCCGCCGATGGCAAAACCCCCGTCGAAAGTGCAATGACCGAAGCTTGGGAAGAGGCTGGTGTCCAAGGGCGCGTGACAGGCGAATGTCTTGGGCTCTTTTCATATCAGAAGAACCTTGAAGATGCAGATGATCTCCCCTGTGTGGCCATGGTCTATCCCATCAAGGTCAAGACCCTGTCAGCCAACTTCCCCGAAAAGGGACAACGCAAGCGGCGTTGGATGACCCTGAAAAAGGCCGCAGAGAAGGTGGATGAACCGGAGCTCGCGCGCATTCTGAGGAATTTCGATCCGGAACGGATGGAAAGATAGTCCAGTCCAGAGACGCTTGAAACTTGTCCGTTGCCGGTTAAGTATCGCGCAGTTCAAGCGGGAAGCGTGACGTGATTCAATTCACTTTGAAATGCGACAAGGACCATCGGTTCGACAGCTGGTTTGCCTCAAGTTCTGCTTTTGAGAAGTTGCAGGGCGCGGGGATGGTGGCCTGCCCCGTCTGCGGGTCGCCCCATGTGGAAAAGGCGCTGATGGCGCCCAGTGTCCGGGACAGCAAGAAAAAGGCAGACATGCCCGCGGAGCGCCCGCTGACCTCCGATCCAAACCCGGTTGAACAGGCCATGGCAGAGATGCGCCGACAGGTTGAGGAAAATTCTGAATATGTGGGGCTGAACTTTGCCAAGGAAGCACGCGACATCCACAATGGCGACGCGCCCGAGCGCGCCATTTACGGCGAAGCCAAACCCAAAGAGGCCAAAGCGTTGATGGAAGAGGGGGTGCCTGTGGCGCCCCTTCCCTTCGTGCCGGGCCGCAAATCCAACTGAACATATCCAAGGGGCCAAGTCATGCATGTTGTGATCACCGGGGCAAACCGGGGCATCGGGCTCGCACTTTCTGAGCGCTACAAGGCGGCGGGCGAAACCGTCACGGGAACGTCACGATCCGGCCAGGGGCATTTCCGGTTGGACGTGACACAGCCCGAAGATCACCGGGGCCTGTCAGAAGCGATCAACGGCAACCCGGTTGACCTGCTGGTGTGCAATGCGGGCGTCTATCTGGATAAGGGCCAGCCCTTGGGTGATGGGTTCCGACCCGAGATTTGGGCGGAGACGTTCAACGCCAATGTGACGGGCGTGTTCCTGACCATTCAGAACCTCCTGCCAAGCCTGCAACGGGCCAATGCGCCCAAGATCGCGATCATTTCCTCAAAAATGGGCAGCCAGCACCGTGCGCCGGGGGGTAGCTACATCTACCGCGCATCCAAGGCCGCAGCCGTTAATCTGGGCCGCAACCTGGCGATGGATCTGGAGCCGTTGGGCATCGCGCTTGGCATCTACCACCCGGGCTGGGTGCGCACCGATATGGGAGGAGATGAGGCGGATATCTCTGTCGAGGACAGCGCCAATGGTCTGATCGCGGAATTCGACCGTCTTAATCTGGACAGCACCGGATGTTTCAGGGCATGGGACGGTGAGGATTTGCCGCTGTAGCAGCCAAGCTTACCTGCCGCCGGTGGGAGTGCTTTGGGCAAGGTGAAACAACGCGTTTCGGTTTGATCTTGCTCAAAATGCTTCGGGAGAGGCGTCAAAGCCAAGCAGCGACGTTGGGCGCAGCGCCCCCTCATCTTTGCATCACTTCGCGACCTGGCGCCGCCAACGATGCATGACATCACCACCGATCGGCTGGCTGTCTTGCAACTCAAATCGCGGGGCCTCGGTCAGGTCCGACACGCCCATAGCGCCCAGCGATGGCAAACCTTCTGCCCCGATCATCACGCCGGCCGTGAAACCCACCACTTCATCCACCAGATCCGCCGCCAGAAGCGACGCCGCCAAGGCCCCACCCCCTTCGCAGAACACCCGGCACAGGCCTTCTTTGGCCAAGCCTGCCAGCACGGAGCGGGCATCTAACGTTCGGCCTTCGACATCGCAATCCAGCAGCGTGGCGCCCAAGTCGTGCCAGGCACCTGCGCGGGTTTCATCCACATCTGGCCCGTGGCACAGCCAAAGCGGCACGTCGTGCGCTGAGCGGGCCAATTGGCCATCTGTGGGCAAATCCAGCTTACGTGACACCACAACGCGCACCGGTTGGCGCAGATCGCCGTGACCCCGAACTGTCAGCATCGGGTCATCGGCCCGGGCCGTGCCGCCACCCACCATCACCGCGTCGTGACGCGCACGCATGGCATGAACTGCATGGCGGGCTTGCGGCCCTGTAATCCACTGGCTCATGCCCGTGGCGGTGGCAATGCGACCATCAAAGGAATTCGCCAACTTCAGCGTCACCCAAGGCCGCGCGCCGGACATGCGTTGGAAAAAGCCTGCGTGATCGTGTGCAGCTTCATCGCGCAACACGCCGGTGACAACCTCCACCCCCGCCTCGCGCAGGCGGGCAAAGCCCTGACCGGCCACGCGGGGGTCTTCATCCTCAATGGGGCAGACAAGCCGTTTGATACCAGCCGCAATCAGTGCATTCGTGCAGGGGGGCGTTTTGCCGTGATGGGCGCAAGGTTCCAGACTGACGTAAGCGGTGGCGCCGTGTGCGGCATCAGCGGCCTGGGCCAAGGCCTGCGGTTCGGCATGGGGGCGGCCGCCAATCGCGGTGCAACCGCGCCCCACAATTCGGGCCTCTTGAACGATCACACATCCCACGGCCGGGTTAGGCCATGTCCGCCCTTGCACCCGCCGCCCAAGCGACAGCGCAAGGCGCATGAAGCGTTCATCCTGGTCGCTCACTCTTCCCCGGAGACAGCCTCAATGGCGTCTTCCGTCAGTTTTGGGCGCAGCTCACTGACAAACTTGTCAAAGTCGTCCGCCGCCTGGAAATTCTTGTAGACACTGGCAAACCGCACATAGGCCACAGTGTCGATCCGGGCGAGGCTTTCCATGACGATCTCACCCACCACTTTGGATTGGATATCCGTCTCACCCAAGCTCTCAAGCCGTCGAACGATGCCAGAGATCATCTGTTCCACGCGATCAGGCTCCACCGGGCGCTTCTGCAAGGCGATGCGAATGGAGCGTTCCAGCTTATCGCGGTCAAAATCCTCACGCCGTCCATTGGTTTTCACCACGATCAAATCGCGCAGTTGCACGCGCTCATAGGTTGTGAACCGCCCCGCACAGGCCGGGCAGAACCGCCGACGCCGAATTGAAACGTGATCTTCGGCGGGACGCGAGTCCTTCACTTGAGTGTCAATATTTCCGCAAAACGGGCACCGCATGGGCACGCCCCCTTTTCTCTGCCTCTGTCACCATGGGTCTGAACGCCCAATTACTACCCTCACTATAGGGGAGCCGCAAAGTTTTGGGTAGTAGGGAAATGGAGCCGCAAGATGAAGGCGTGTTTTTCAGCACAAACCGTGGCTTTGAGGCACGATTCAGCGCGCGCCTGCCTGACAGATGCCTAGACATTGGGCGAATAGCCCTAGCTATAGTGATGTGTTCACCGACCCCGGACAACCATCATGGACCGACACAAAATAGATCTCGCCTCTCCTCCGTCAGAGGGTTTGAGCGCGTCGTTGACCGATGCGCTGGCGAAGGCAGGCCAAACCCTGTCCAGCGACGAACTTTCGCCGTTCCTGTTCCACATACAGGACCCGTCCGGCGCGCTTCTGGCAGGATGCAAAGGCGAGATCGCGTTTCAATCCGCCCATATAGGTGAGCTTTGGGTCCATGCGGACTTACGCGGTCAGGGGATCGGACGTGCCTTGCTGCAAAGGGCCGAAACCTACGCAGTGGAAATGGGGTGCTTTCGCATTCACATCGAGACCAGAAACGAGAAAGCGCGCGCGCTGTATGAGAAATGCGGGTATCATGTCTTTGGCACGCTTGAGCGCTACGAAGGCGAAAATTCTTACTACTATCTGGAAAAGCGCCTGGGCTGACCACGCATAGCTGCCATGGCCAGATCACGGCGCGGGCCTGAAGCGGTCATAGTAACGGGAACGGCACCGGGCGCCTGCACCATGGACGGCACCAATTCGCGCAAAAGCTTGCGCCGGATGGCCTTTTCATAAGCCGAAAACCCTATGATCACCTCCACAAAACTCGACGGCCCGACGATCACGTTGTCATGGAAGTACTCGGCCAATTGCCCCACCGAGGGCTGATCCTCAAATTGCTGTTCGGGGCTGGCCTCAATCACCAGAGCGTTCACGCCAATGCCCAGCGCGTCCAAGTCGTCCTTAACTGTCTCTGGTCTAATCCCAGAATTGTTCACCCCATCTCCGGACACGTCCAACGTCAACGTCTCACAATGCCCCCGCGCCAACAACAAATCCCGCGCATAGGTCAAAGCCGCCCCAAGGGCCGTGCGGCCCGAACGGGTTTGCTGCTGGCTGGACAGAAGGGTCAACGCGATCTGTTGCAGCGTGGCGGGGCTGTCGATCACTGTCCAGTCGACAATCAGTTGCTGGTCAAACGACCCGCTCCATTCGAACACGGCCAGCTCCATATGGTCCGGCCCGCGCAGCATCGCCGCTTGCACCGACGGATCGAGAAGGGCTGAGGAAAGCCCCTCCCGTTGCAGAACAAAATCGTTCGGATCGACGGACAGCGACACGTCCAGCGCAAGAACCAAGGCCTGGCGACAGGATTGCGCATGGGCGGGTTGAAGGCCCAATAGCACCAGAATGGCAAAGAACGCCGTGCGAAACATAGGTCAAACGCTACTCGACAAAATGGGTGTTGCAAGTCACGAATTGAAACAAAAGGCAAAACGCGTCCCGGACCTGATCCGAATCTTCTTTCCCAAAGCCATGGTGTACTACGGCCCCGGGTCAAGCCCGGGGCGGATCATCAACGGCCTAACGCGCCAAGGCCTTAATCAGCGTTTGCGTGGGAAAACAGCGGGCGCGTTGGCCATTCTTTTCCTGCCACTGCCCAATCGACCGGCGTGTCTTGAAGCCAACCAGCCCATCTGCGCCGCCCACGTCATATCCTTGCCGTTCGAGCCCCCGCTGCATGGCGGCGATGTCTGATCGGTACATCTTGGCAAACTTGCCCCAGGCCCCGCGGAAGTCCTTCATATTATAGTCGATCCGGTCCCCCACATGCCCCACGAAAAGCGCGTAGAGGTCGGAGAAATTGTAGTCTTTCAGCACATAAAAATTGGGCGTCACGATGAAGGCAGGGCCATTGCGGCCCGCAGGCAGCATCAACGATCCTTTGCCCTTCAACTCATGCTCCGGAAACGGGCGGCCAGAGACGCGAGTGATCCCCATATCCGCCCATTGGGCGATGCTGCGCGCTTGATCGGGGCCTTCCAGCGTGCAGGAGAGGTTCTTCGGCAGTTTCACCTCAAACCCCCAGTCGCGCCCCGGCACCCAGCCATGGCCCACGAGGTAGGCGGCGATAGAGGCGAAGGTGTCCGACTGCGAGACCCAGATGTCCCGGTCGCCATCCCCGTCGCCGTCACGGGCGTATTCGAGGAAATTGGTCGGCATGAATTGCGGCTGACCCAGCGCACCCGCCCAGGAACTGCGCAACGTGCCCGACACGTAGCCTTTCTGCTTGATGATGAGGGCGGCGATCAGCTCTTCGGTGAAGTAATCCGCCCGCGTGCTCATGAAGCCTTTGGTGCCCAAAACGCGGAAGGCGTTATATTTAATCTCCACTCGGCCATAACCCGTCTCGCGCCCCCAGATGGCGAGGATGATCCGCCCGGGCACACCCGATTGCGCCTCTGTCAAGGCCAGCGCTTTAGCGTGACGTTTGGCCATGCGTTGACCGGCAGCCGTGGCATCGCGCAAGGCTTTGCTGCGCATGTAGTAAGCTGGCGACCCGAATTCGGCCTGCCGTTGGTTTTTGGGTGTCTGCGCCCGCGTGCCTGGCGGCACCAGATCGGGCAGTTTCCAGTTTAGCGTCACGCCGTCAAAAGCCGCATCAAACGTCTTGCGGGACACGCCTTTCGCGCGGGCCTGTGGCCAGATGGTATTTTGCAGCCAGCTTTGGAACTGCCGTTCGACAGCGGGTTTGTCCTGCGCCATGGCGGGCGCAGACAGGCAAAGGCATAGCGCCGCCATCCAGAGCCAGGACATGACTTTGGCGCCTTTTGCGTCGAAAATAGCTGATGTCTTCATCGCGCACTCATTGCCCATTGGGATGAGCATACCCAAAACCCTTCTGCGTCAAAACACCTGTTGCGCATCCCGGCACCAAATCGCCTAAGTTGGGGCCTGAAAATTCTGCCGATACTCTGACGGGGACACGCCCAGCTGACGCAGAAATGCGCGGCGCATTCTTTCCTCATCGTTGAACCCACATCGGGCAGAGATGGCTTTGACACTGAGATCGGTGTCCTCCAACAGGCCTTGCGCGGCTTCGGTCCGCATCGCCTCTACCGCCTTGGCTGGGGTGACGCCCATGGATTTGGAATAGACACGGGCAAAATTGCGTTGGCTCATGGCGCTGCGTTCTGCCAATGCATCAACCGAAAGGTCATGGGCCAGATTGTCCGTGATCCAGGCATGCAACGCATCAAAATGACCCGCCCGGTCGCGCCATTGACGGCTGAGCACGGGGCTGAACTGCGACTGCCCGCCTGATCGGACCATCTGCGTGACCATAGACCGCGCCATGGCAAAAGCCGACGCGCGGCCCAGATCCTCCGCTGCAATTGCCAGCGCCATGTCGATCCCAGCGGTGATCCCGGCGGACGTCCAGATGGGACCATCCTTGACGTAGATCGGATCCATTTCGACCCGAACCTTGGGAAAGCGATCCGCCAGCATCGCGCAATCGTCCCAATGCGTCACCGCGCGACGGCCATTGAGAAG
>JBCCAJ010000459.1:0-2502 GCA_039814845.1 Pseudomonadota bacterium
CCTGTGGACACGATCCTCACCTCCGGCGGACAGACTCCGCTGGTTCATCTGTGGCGGCATGCAGGCGGCAAACTCAAATGGTGCGAGATGCGCCAAGCCTTCCTGCCAGACACCAACCCAATGTCCATGGTCGCTGTCGGCGCGGCCAACGGCACATTCGACATGGACACAGCCCTCGCTGAGGCGCGCGCTGCGGGCAGCGGAAAGGCGCGCCCGTCAGGGAGCGAAGAGCCCCCGCGATACCACCTCACCCCTCTCTGGCCCTCCCCCGGCGGCAAAGGCCGCCAATGGATCGACTTCCAACATGACGTGACGCTGAAGGACATCGAACTGGCCGCGCGGGAAAACTACGTCTCGGTTGAACATCTCAAACGCTACACCACGCTTGGGATGGCCAGCGATCAGGGCAAGACATCGAACATGGCAGGGCTGGCGGCCATGGCCACACTGCAAGGCAAGCCCATCCCGGAAGTCGGCACCACAACCTTCCGTCCGCCGTTTGTGCCCGTACCTCTTGAGATCTATCACGGCCATCACAAAGGCCAGCATTGGCACCCGCCCAAACGCCTTGCCCTGGAGGCCGAGCACCGCGTAGCCGGCGCGGCCCTGGGCGAGTATGGCGGCTGGCTGCGGCCCGCTTGGTATGGCGACGGCGGCATGGCGGCGCGGGTGCGTGATGAAGTGCTGACAGCCCGTGACAGCGCGGGCCTCTTTGACGCCTCCCCCTTGGGCAAGATTGAGGTGATGGGGCCGGACGCGGAGCAGTTCGTGAACTTCGTCTACTACAACACGATCAAGACGCTGAAACCGGGTCGCATCCGCTATGGCTTCATGCTCTCGGAAGGGGGCATCGTCTTTGATGACGGGGTGATCGCTCGGGTAGACACAAACCGCTTCATCATCTCCTGTTCATCGAGCCACGTGGACGGTGTTCGCACCCATCTGGAGGCCTGGCGGCAGGACGGCAATGACCCTGACCGCATCTTCATCCACGACATGACCCAACACTGGGCAACGCTGACGGTGACGGGCCCCAAAGCGCGCGATGTTCTGGGCACGCTCGGGCTCAAGGCAGATATCTCCAAAGATGCGCTGCCCCACATGGCCTTTGTTGAGACCCATTGGCAAAGCACGCCCTTGCGCATCGCGCGTGTCAGCTTCTCGGGTGATCTGAGTTTCGAACTCTCCATCCGCCGCAGCCAAGCCCAAGCCCTTTGGCACGTCCTGCGCAACGCCGGTGCCGCGCCCGTGGGGCTTGAGGCCATGGCGGTAATGCGCGCCGAAAAAGGTTATATCATGATCGGCAAGGACACCGATGGCGAAACGATGCCTCATGATCTGGGCTTCACCGCCCCACGCGACAAGAAAAGCACCGCTTTCATCGGTGACCGCAGCCTGCATATGGACGTCGCCAATGATCCGACACGCAAACAGCTGGTGGGCCTCGCCGTGGCGAGCAGCGCCCCGATGCTGCCGATCGGGGCCCATGCGGTGACAAATGACGCCAAACCCCGGTCTCTTGGCTACGTGACGTCAAGCTATGAAAGCCCGACATTGGGCCACGCCATCGCGATGGGCCTTATCGAAAACGGCCGCGCGCGGATGGGAGAGACGATCACGCTCTGGCATTTGGGAAACAGGTTTGCGGCCACGATCACCTCCCCCGTCTTCTTTGACCCCAAAGGGGAACGGCTCCATGCGTGACGACAGCCAAAGATGGGCACCACCCCGCGACCGCACGGTTGAGATCAGCGCACCGGGCGTAAGATTGCGCGCTTTGGATATAACCCGCCTCACACTCATTTCCGGTCGACGCGCATGTGACGCCACCGATCTGCCTTTCGCAGCCTGGCCGGATCTAACCTCGGGCGACAGCTACGCCATCGTCTTGCGCCGCGATCGCATTCTGGAGGTGAATGGCCCCGAACGTCCGGACGGCTGGGACAGCAAAGCATGTCTTGCCATCTCTGACGCCACCGCCGCCTATTGCAGTGTCGAACTTTCTGGTCCGAATGCCCACGCCCTGCTCAACCGAGGCACTGATCTTGACCTCGCCACGCCGTCACGTTCCGCCGCGCGATTGCTCTTCGGGTTGGGCGTGTTCCTTTACCGCCATGACGGCGCCGACACGTATCGCATCCACACAGGCACCGCACAGGATGAGGCTTTATGGCACGCCATCTCAGACGCAGCATGCCACTTGAGCACGCGCGAAGCGCACCGCAAAAACAACGATTGATTTGATCCCAACACATCGCTAGCGTCCCCTCTAGACACTAGTGTACACAATCATGCCACAGGGAGGCTCCCCATGAAATCTCACTACCGCGCTGTTGTTATCGGGGGCGGCGTTGTCGGTGCTTCCGTGCTTTACCACCTCGCCAAATTCGGCTGGAAAGATGTCTGCCTGATTGAGCGTTCGATCCTCACTGCCGGCTCTAGCTGGCACGCTGCAGGCGGGTTCCACGCTTTGAATGCTGATCCCAACATCGCCTCTCTTCA
>JBCCAJ010000263.1:0-4644 GCA_039814845.1 Pseudomonadota bacterium
CCCTGGCTCAGACCGGATGAAACCGCAGCTTTCAAATTGGTTCGACGCCCCCGGCCCCGTCTTGGTGAAAAGCCACCGCGCGCCCACATAGGCCTTTCCCAGTAGGTTCCAGTATTTGAACAGGCTCACCGGCTGAGAGGCTGCCATCTGCACATAAAGCTCCAGATGATCCTGCAGGTTGGACCCAACACCGGGCCGATCAGCCACCACCTCAATCCTGTGCTCAGCCAAATGCGCAGCAGGACCGATCCCCGACAACATCAGCAGCTTGGGTGAATTGATGGAGGACGCAGCCAAGATCACCTCCCGCCGGGCGTGGATGATCCCTTTGGTCGTTTCAATGCCGGTGGCACAGCCTTCTTCGATCACAACACGGGTCACCTCGGCCCGGATCAGATCGCAATTGCCGCGCTTGAGCGCGGGCTTGAGATAGGCATTGGCCGCCGACCAGCGCTGCCCTTTATGCACCGTCATCTCGAACGGCGCGAAACCCTCCTGCTGTTCGCCATTGTAGTCAGAAGTGATCTCATAGCCTGCCTGCCCCCCGGCCTTGATGAAGGCGCGGGTCAGCGGATTGGCCATCTCTCCGCGCTGCACATGAAGCGGTCCGTCAGTGCCGCGCCACGACGGGTCACCGCCATGCCCCGCGCTGTCCCAGTTCTCCATGCGTTTGAAATAGGGCAGCACATCAGCGTAACCCCAACCATCGGCGCCCATCTGCCGCCAATGATCGTAATCGCCCGCATGGCCCCGCACATAGACCATACCGTTGATCGAAGACGACCCTCCGATCACCTTGCCGCGCGGACAGGCGAGGCGACGGTTGTTCAGATGAGGCTCCGGCTCCGACTGATAGCCCCAATCATACATCTTCATATTCATCGGAAAGCTGAGCGCGCCGGGCATCTGAATGAGAGGCCCGGCATCCGTGCCGCCGTGTTCCACCACCAGCACCGATTGCCCGGCCTCTGCCAACCGATACGCCATGGCGCAGCCCGCGCTGCCCGCGCCCACGATTACGAAATCAGCTTCCATCACGCGCCCTCAACCCGCAAAACATCATAGGGCACCATGACGTGGTCCCGATACGCGGGCCGCTCCGTGAGGCGGTTGTAGTAGGCTTCCACCGCCGGGTACCCGTCGCGCGCCACATCAATCGTGAACCAGCGATAGAGAAGATGACCGATCACGATATCCGCCGCCGTCAGGGTGTCTCCGCAAACGAAATCCCGCCCCTGCAACCGCGCGTCGAGATGCGCCATGTAACCGTTGAACGCCGTCACCGCGCGGTCCAGCGCAGCCACATCACGATCCTTGGCCGCCGTGCGCACCCGTGACCAGAAAATCGGCACGGTGAAATTGTTGCACAGCTCGTTCTTGCCCCATTCCGCCCACATATCGACCTCAGCCCGCGCGCGGGGCGCGGCAGGCCAGAACGTCTCCGACCCATAGGTCGCCGCCAAATAGCGCAGGATCGCGCAGCTTTCCCAGATCACCAGATCGCCGTCCTTCAGCACCGGGATCTTGCCATGGGGGTTCATCGCCCGAAACTCAGGCGTTTCCAGCCCGCCATGCATGTGGCCAAAATCCAGCCGATCGTGATTAAGGCCCAACTCCGCCACCGTCCACATCACAAGCTGCACATTCGATGACGTCGCGCGCCCGTAAATCTGCATCATTCCCCCCTCGGGAAGCGTTGGTTTTCTTCCACCACATTGAGGTCCATGTGATTGCGCATGTACCGCTCGGATGCCTTTTGCAGCGGTTGGTAATCCCAGGGGTAATACCCCCCCTGCCGCAGCGCTTCATACACCACCCAGCGACGTGCCTGACTTTCGCGGACCTGCGCATCAAAGGCGTCCAGATCCCAGCGCGCCTCTGCCTTGGCCTGAAGCTGCGCCAGCGTGCCCGCGTGGGCCGGATCACCGGCGAGGTTGGTCAACTCATGGGGGTCGGCCTCCAGATCGAACAACTGATCGGGGTCGAGCGCGCATCGGTTGAATTTCCACTTGCCATAACGCAACGACACGAGCGGCGCATAAGACGCCTCCGCCGCATATTCCATCGCGACCGGGGCGTCGCGTTTGGCGCCTTGCCCCAGGGGGACAAGCGTCTGGCCTTCGACCCACGGGGCCAGTTCCTCCATCGACACGCCCGCCAGGTCACACAGCGTGGGGCAGACATCAATCGTGCTGACCGGATCAGTGACACGGCCCGGCTCCATCCCCGGGGCCGCGATCATCAAGGGCACGCGAGAAGAGCCTTCGTAGAAGCTCATCTTGAACCAAAGACCCCGTTCACCCAGCATGTCACCATGGTCGGACACGAACAGAACAATCGTGTCTTTTTCCAGCCTCGTTGTCGAAAGCACCCCCAGAATGTCGCCAATTTTTTGATCAAGATAAGAGATATTCGCAAAATATGCCCGGCGGGACCGGCGGATATCCTCGTCTGAAATGTCAAAACTGCGCCAATCATTGGCGTCAAAGATTCGCTTGGAATGCGCGTCATGATCGTCATAGTCCATCGCCGGCACATCCGGCATCAGATGGTCGCAATCCTCATAAAGATCCCAGAATTCACGCCGGGCCACATAAGGGTCATGCGGGTGCGTAAAGCTGACCGTCAGACACCAGGGCCGGTCATCATGACCACGCGCCAGATCATAAAGCTTGCGGGTCGCGTGATAGGCGACCTCATCGTCATATTCCATCTGGTTGGAAATCTCGGCAACGCCCGCGCCGGTGACCGACCCCATGTTGTGATACCACCAATCAATCCGCTCCCCGGGCTTGCGATAGTCCGGCGTCCAACCGAAATCAGCGGGGTAGATATCGGTTGTCAGGCGTTCTTCAAATCCGTGCATCTGATCGGGGCCGACAAAATGCATCTTGCCGGAAAGGCAAGTCTGATACCCGGCGCGACGCAGGTGATGGGCATAAGTGGGAATGTCGGCGGCAAACTCCGCCGCGTTGTCATAGACCCGGCTGCGCGAGGGCAAGAGCCCGGACATGAAGCTCGCCCGCCCCGGCGCACAAAGCGGGCTGGCGGTGTAGGCATTGGCGAACCGTGTGGATCGCTCGGACAGCGCGCGCAGATGGGGGGTGTGCAGCCAATCTGCCGGGCCATCGGGGAACAGCGTGCCATTCAGCTGATCAACCATCAGGATGAGGATATTTGGCTGGGTCATGCTGTGTCTTTCATGAAAGAGCGGTCTACGTACGCCATAAGCAGCGCGATCGCCTCATCGCCGTCCAGCGGGGTCTCGGTCAGGGTTTGGCGCAGGTAGAGACCGTCAATCATCGCAGCAAGCCCTCGGGTGAGATCTTGGATGGTTTTGGCATCGCGCGCACCGGCCGCGCGAACCGCATGGCGCAGGTTGGACCGCAGGCGGCGTTGATAGATGTTGAGCAGTCGCTGCGCGGGGGGTGAGGTTTGCGCCTGCACATAGAAATTGAGCCAGGCAGACACAGTGGCCGTTTGGAACTGACTGGGGGAAAAACTGGCGCGGATGATCGCCTCTATCCGGTCGCGCGGGGTTTTCGCCATCACCAAAGCACCGCGCGCCTCTGCCCCGTAAAGCGACAGGATGTGGCGCATCGCAGCGGTGAAAATCTGTTCTTTGGAGCCGAAATAATGGTGCGCCAGCGCGCTGGACATGCCCGCGCGCTTGGCGATTTGGCTGACGGTGACGTCAAGGCTGCCATGGGCGCCGATCTCATGAATCGTGGCCTCCACCAATGCAGAGCGGCGCAGCGGTTCCATTCCTTGTTTTGGCATGGCGTTTTCCCCTTCCGCCTTGGTGGTAGGGGAATTTTAATTGACTCGTCAATCAATAAAAAGCTGCGCCGTTGGCTGCGGCCCAGTTCATGAGTATTTTTGGAAAGATGAAGCAGGGGTGCAGGGCTTGCAGGCCCCTGTTATGAAAAGCACATGAGGCGGCCAATCTATATCGGATCAGAAATTTATCGCGGATCGAGCTATGGCCCAAAGCATCCTTTGTCGATCCCGCGCGTGCCGACTGTGACCGATCTGGCGCGAATTCTCGGCTGGCTACCAAAAGAGCAATTTCAGGTCAGCCCAAGGGCGCGACCCAAGGCGCTTTTGTCCTTTCACACGGACGACTACATCCGCGCGCTGGAAGCCGCAGAGACCGCGCAGGACGTGGACGACGTAACGCGCGCGCGGCATCAGTTGGGGACGGTGTCGAACCCGATCTTTCCAGAAATGTTCCGACGTCCCGCCACAGCCGCGGGTGGGTCCATGCTGGCCGCTGAACTGCTGGCAGAGGGGGGCATTGTCTACAATCCCGGCGGCGGCACCCATCACGGAATGGCCGATCACGCGGGCGGGTTTTGTTATCTTAATGACCCGGTCCTGGGTATTCAGCGCTTGCTGGAGCAGGGCCTGACCCGGGTGGCCTACGTGGACATAGACGCGCACCATTGTGACGGGGTGGAAGTGGCTTTTGCCGGTGAGCCCCGCGTGCGAATGATCTCCACCCATGAGGCAGAGCGCTGGCCGTTTACCGGCGCGGTTGAGGACGATGGGGGCGGGTCGGCCTTTAATTTGCCGCTGCCCAAAGGCACAGGCGATGACGGGTTTGCCGTCGCCCGCGACCAGGTGATTTTGCCAGCGGTGGAG
>JBCCAJ010000210.1:0-5434 GCA_039814845.1 Pseudomonadota bacterium
CCAATATTTCATGGAATTGGACAAACTGCGTCTGGCCATCATGGTCGAAGATACGGACGATTTTGAAAAGCAGCTCAGAGACCTCAAGGCATTGAGTGAGGTGCGCGAAAGAGGGTACAGGCCAGTCTTTGAGCAGACGCTGGCGGATGACATTTTTGAACTGGAAGGGCGGATTGACAGGGTTGCCAAAGCAAAAGCCGCAGCTGCTGCAGCGGACGCCGAGGCGGCAGAGGCTGAAGCCCGAAAAAGAGAAGCAGACGCTGCTGCGGCTGCCGCACAAGCGCGCAAGGAAAAGACCTTCAGGAGTAACCCATCTTTCTTTTTGGACTGTGGCGGATCAACTGGCCGCTACTGTCCATAGTCTTTAAGTTACGCCGCTCGGGCGCTGGCCAGAGTGATGGCTTCGAAGGGTTTCAGAATGGGCCAGACCGGGCGTGCATGTTCGGGCAGCAGGGTCCGGTCGATATGGGACAGCACGCTGGCCGCAAGTTTTTCTGCGCGGCGGCGGATGCGGCCGATATAGAGGCTTTCCACAGGACAACCCGAGGCGATGATGGCCTCATGATTGGGCAGCACGATCTGGTAGAGTGACAGCGTGTCCGGCCCGTCCACATAGGTCGCAGAGATATCGTTGATCAGGTGGCGGGCGGTGACGGAGACGGCCTCATGCCCGAACATGTATTCAACATCCGAGCCGTGCAGTACGATGCGTTGATCTGCCGACAAAATCAGGTTGCGGGTCAGACCGAAATACCCAGCACGCAGGCACACCGGCTGAAACGCGCCTTGTGCGGGTACCTCGCGCCGCACGACATGCAGCACAGGCACCAGATCGCCGGTATCAGTGACCACGAGGTCGCCGCGCTTCAGGGTGTGAATATAACGCTCCCCCTGATCAGTCAGGATGGGCGTCTGGGGCAGAAGACCGGGGTTTGGGCCCACGGGTTCAATTCCGTCACTCAGCCCGACCTGCATGACATTCGTATCAATTTTGTGCAAATACGGACGCGTCATCAGATCGCGCATGTCAGTCAGGATCATGGGGCGCGGCGCTTTGAGCTGCACCATGTGCAGGCTGTCGGGTTCCGGCCGTTCGATGGCCAGCCGGGCGAACCCATTCACCGCGTCCCAACTGTAGGACAGGCGCACCACATCTGTGCGGTCGACATAAGGACAAGGCAGGACAGCGCTTTCCAGTTCCTGGCCTTGCGCCTCGATCAGAACCACACTGCCGCCTGGCAGAACCTGAAGCGAAAATTGCCCCGGCCAAGGGAAGCAGCGATCAAATGCCAGCAGGGTTTGCGGGCGATCCTCTGATGAAAGGCGCGCTTCAATCATCAGCGAGCCGCGGGGCAAAAGCTCAACCAGCGGGTTGGCTGGGTCTGCGACCAAATGTGCTTGGTCGGGCTGTCCGAACCAGCCTGTGTGACGGGTGCACGCGCCGATCCAGCTCATGCTTAGGCTGCCCACTTTTGGGACAGCAGCTGTGCTTCAAAGTGTTTGAGCGTTGGACGGGCGGATGCGCTGTACCCCGCGCCGGTTTCGAGTTCTAGTTCAGGAAAGATTTCCCGAATCTCAGCCACAATGTCCGCCTCGAAAGAGTGCAGGATGTGTGGACCGGGCAGAAAGCTTTCGGTTTCCAGGCCAGCGGAATAGATCACTTCGTGCTGATCAAACAGCAGGTGAAAGTAATCCACCAACCCACCCTGGATTTGCTTCACAGTGTGTCCGTTCACCAGATCCTTTGCAGCGACCAGTACTTCCGGCTCACCAAAGAGAAGTTCTGCCAGAACATCCTTGATCAATATCCGATGAAGCGGAGAGATCGCCAGATCCGCGTGCGCCCCGAATGTGCCGGCCTTGACCAAGATCGGGGCAAGATCGCCTGTTGCCTCCAACTGTCGCCCGCCGATCCATCGGATGGGCTGTGCGCCGCGATCTTTCGTGATGACCATATCGCCGACAGAGAGGTCTTCGACCGGGCGTTCTCCTTTGTCTGTTAGGATCATTGTTTCGGCCACGAAACAGGGCACTGATAAAAGAGAGACGAAGGCCGTGGCGACCTCTCCCGTTGTGCTTTCAACCTGATAGGTGAAATTAACGGTCTCTTCGTCGCTGTCACTGACCACGGTGATCGTGCCGTCGGAATTGACGATGATGTCCTGCCCGGATGGCAGGGTGATCGGGGTGGTGCCGTTGATCTCTTGCCCATTGATATGGGTGATGAACAGCGTGCCGCCCGTGGTGTTGGTGTCGTTGCCAAGAACGTCGAAGGTTTTGGTGGCATCCGGTGCCATGGTCAGATCGTCATCATTGGCGATCAGATCGGTCTGCACGGAATTTGCCGCAATCAGCAGCGTGGAATCATAAGCGCTGTCGGCCACGTCGGCGATCCCGATACGGATCGTGTTTGTGTCGCCTGCATTGACATTCATCACCAGTGTAAGCGTCACTGTCACCCCATCCATTTCGGTGTTCAGTTGATCGGCGGTGTTGTCCTGAAAGAGGTTGCCGTTTTCGCCGGAATTGAGGTTGCCCGGGTCCACGTCCCCGTCCCCTAGGGCGATATTGACGAATTCGTCGTTGACCCAGACGCCCACAAAATCCTGAAACGCGGAGTTGGTGAATTCGGGATATTCCTCTGATGCAAACACCAGCTGCATGGTCATCTGGTTGCCATCGGGGATGAAGCTGACATCCAGAAAGGACGCATCAAACGTGTTGGCGCCTGCGGCGGCGTTGAATTCCGCCACGTTGTTAGGCCCGCTGGAGGCGGTCGATGTGCCTGTGTTCAGGTTGGACTGTGTGGCGTTGTCGTTGGTAAATCCGCTCAGGTTGCCGGTGGAAAACAGGACGCCCTCATCACCTGGCACAACACCCGGAGACGTGGCAATGCCATCGGTGTAGATGCCCGAACTGTTGGGATCACCGGTGTAGGTGGCTGTCAGCACTTCGACACTGTCGCCGAAGATCGTATTGGCCATCTCTTCCGCCGTCGCGGTCTGATCAATTGGCAGCTCAACGCCAGCAACCATTTTTGCCCACCTCGTCTTTTGCCGAGGTCAAAGCGCAATCGCACCGGCCCGTGCCGGTCTGTTTTGGGTTTCTTGATACCCGCTCGATTGGCGGCTCTTTTGGCCGCGTTTGCCCTGCCTCGGGTCTGTTATTGTTGATTTTGTTAGCAGAATCCGTTGGCGTTGTTAAGACTTATTCACCATCGCCACATATTCGTGTAGGGCGGTGTGGCTGCTGAATGAGGACTGTCCGATGTCTCACCCCGTTGATCCTGCTCGGCTGACGGCTGATCTGGTCCGCTGTCCGTCGGTGACGCCTGAAGAAGGCGGTGCCTTGGTGCTGCTTGAGGGGCTTTTGTCTGATGCCGGTTTTGCCTGTACGCGGGTGGATCGCGGTGACGTTTGCAACCTGTTCGCGCGCTGGGGGAACAAGAACGCCGCGCGGCGGTTTGGATTTAATGGGCATACAGATGTTGTGCCCTTGGGGGATGAGACCGCATGGTCCGTTGCCCCCTTTGGGGCAGAGGAGCATGACGGCATGATCTGGGGGCGCGGCGCCACGGATATGAAATCAGGCGTAGCGGCGTTTGCCGCGGCGGCCGTGGATTTTGTGCGCGAAAGCCCGCCCCAGGACGGATCGCTTGTGTTGGCCATTACCGGCGATGAAGAAGGCGACGCGGTGGATGGCACGGTGGCGCTGCTCGATTGGATGAATGCGAACGGTGAGGTCATTGATGCCTGCCTGGTGGGCGAACCGACGTGCCCTACGACCATGGGTGAGATGATGAAGATCGGGCGACGTGGATCGCTGTCGGCCTGGGTCACGGTGACGGGGGTACAGGGCCATTCCGCCTATCCCCATCGCGCCAAGAACCCGTTGCCCGCTATGGCGCGTCTGGTGGATCGGTTGTCGTCCCATGTTCTGGATGAGGGGACAGAGCATTTTGATGCCTCCACCCTCGCGGTGGTCAGTGTTGAGACAGGCAACGACACGACAAATGTCATTCCGGCGACCTGCCGTGCGACGGTGAATATCCGGTTTAACGATGCCCATACCGGCGCAGGGCTATCGGCGTGGCTGCAATCGCATCTGGATCAGATCAAGGAAGAGTTCGGCCTTGAGGCTCAGATGCGCGTGAAGATATCCGGCGAAAGTTTTCTGACCCCGCCCGGGCCGCTTTCTGATTTGGTGGCCCGCGCGGTCGAGGCGGAAACAGGTGTTGTGCCGGGGTTGTCTACATCTGGCGGCACGTCCGACGCACGGTTTGTCAAAGCCCATTGCCCGGTGGTGGAGTTCGGCCTTGTGGGGCAGACGATGCATCAAGTGGACGAACGGGTGGAGATCGCCCAGATTCACACACTCAAGTCCATTTATGGGCGCATCCTGCGCGATTACTTTGCATGACGCATGTGATTGGTCCAACGACGGACATCGCCGCCTGTCTGGAACTGCGCCGCGTGGTCTTCATGGTGGAACAAGATGTGTCTGAAGCAGACGAACGCGACGGCATGGATGATCAGGCCCACCACATTCTGGCGCAGGATGGCGAACGTCCCGTTGGGTGCGCGCGGATTTTGCTAGACGCGGATGTGGGCAAGATCGGGCGCGTTTGCGTGCTGGCAGATCAGCGTGGCACGGGGCTTGGCAAAGCCTTGATCGAGGCCTGCCTGACCCATCTGGAAACTTTGGGTGCGGCACGCGCCAAGCTCGGGGCGCAGACCCACGCACTGGGGTTCTATGAGGCGCTGGGCTTTGCGGCCTATGGCGAGGAATTTGATGATGCGGGTATTCCCCACCGTATGATGGAACGCCCGCTTTGAGCCGCGCAAAGCTGGTCATCATGGTCAAACAGCCGCGTGCCGGGCAGGTCAAAACCCGTCTGGGGCGCGACATAGGCATGACAGCCGCGGCATGGTGGTTTCGCCATCAGGTGGCTGCGCTTTTGCGCCGGACAGAGGATCCGCGCTGGCAAACGGTATTGGCCGTCGCGCCGGATCGGGGCGGTATGATGCACCCATGGCCTGCCCATCTGACGCGTATCCCGCAGGGGCGCGGTGATCTGGGCGCGCGGATGGGACGGATCATGCAGGATGTGCCGCCCGGGCCGGTTTGCATCATCGGCGCAGATATTCCCGGCGTGACGCGGGCGCATGTCGCGCGGGCGTTTGATGCGCTTGGACACCATGACGCGGTGTTTGGCCCGGCCCCTGACGGGGGGTATTGGTTGATCGGGTTGAAACGCACTGGCCGTGTGCCACGCACGCTTTTCAACGCCGTCAGATGGTCCACGGCATACGCGATGTCCGACACGATGGCGGGGCTTCCGGATGCGCGGATCGCCTTGGTGGATAGGCTGCGCGATGTAGACCGCGCCGCGGATTTGGAGGCGCTGTGCAAGCCGGTCTGATCATCCTTTGCC
>JBCCAJ010000206.1:0-5459 GCA_039814845.1 Pseudomonadota bacterium
GGAGACGGACCCTGATGTGGATGCACTTGGTGCGCGGCAGGCCATGTTTTTGGAATTGCAGCGCCGCACCCTGAAGCGACGCGCGCCATTCGGGGAAACCATCACGACGCTGCTGGGCGATGATGCGCTGTTGTGGTTGACGGCGGAAAGCCGCGACGCGCTGGGTAAAATCCAGCCCCATGAGTTCGCGCGCACCGGCTGGCCCCGATTGTCAGAGATCAAAACCCAGCTGAAGATCGAACAAGAACTTCTTGACCCGGTGGGCCCGGTGGGTCCGGTGGGAGAGACGCCGCACCTGCCCAAAGTGCTGGTGATCGCGGCCTGGACAATGGCGGTGATGGCCGGGTTTCTACCACCCAACCTGTTTTTGGGGGAAGAGGCTTCCCGCATTGTATCCCAGCGGGGCGGCCGGTTCAGCGTGGCCCACGGGCGGGGATCACATACCATTCTGGGCTTTGACCCTGATCGCGCCATCCCCACGCTGAAAATCTTTTTGTCAGCGCTCAAGGCTCCAGAACTGACAGCGGCTGATATGATGTGGATCGCGTTGGGCCTTGCGCGGATCGATACCTCTAAGGTTCTGCACGACGAAGGGCGCAAGCTGAACACACCACGCTTCTCGGTGTTTCTGAGCCACAGGGGAAAGGACAGCAAAGCCGATCTTGTCACCGCCTTGGGCGGGGACGGGGCAGACAAACAGGTGTTTCTGGATTGCCTGTCGCTGCCCAAGGGCGTGATCAACCGGAACTTCGTGTTCGGGTCGCTTTGCCGGTCGGAAAAAATGCTGATCGTGGCGTCAGACAATTATGACGGCTCTCCTTGGTGCCGGAAAGAGGCGTGGCTGGCCCGTGAAATGGCGCGCCATGGTCTGTTGCAGTTGGAGGATACCGATTTGGCAGGGGCTAATGCGTCTCTCGAACGGCTGACAGCGCAAGAGGTGACGCAAGACCAAGTAAACCTCTATGAGATCGCACCTCGCGTGCATCGCGATCTGGATTACTGGGCGCGCGGGCCAAATTTGCACAGCCTGGACGACGACGGTGCCGCCCCAGATGCGCTGGCCGCATTTGAGGACATCCACAAGACACCCGATGACACCACCCCCCTGACAGAGACCGTCGCGCGGCTTTGGAACACCGCGCATCTCCATGACCCCACGGGCACGTCGGCAGATATCTGGGCCAGTGCGGCACAGCTCGCCATGGTTGTGATGTCGGCGCGGTGCCACACGCAATCCAAGGAAACCGCGCGTGCGGCTGTTGATACGCTCAACGCCTTGGTTGCGTCGTTCTTTGAGACAGGGCTTGCGCAACATGACCATTTCCAAACCGCGCCCGATCGGTACTTCGCGCTGTTGGTGGGGACGGCGGTGTTTGAGGCCTGTGATTATGCCCCGCACCCTTTGACCCTCAACGATATAGCGGACTGCTTGAAGGGTGTGGCGCTGGTGCGCGACGGGATGATCCTGCTGGATGCCCGGTCTGAGGGGCCCACGCGCGATTTTCATCTGCGCCTCGCCATGCTGATCATGACATCCGGGATAGGCAGTGTCGGGGTGATCCAGAGTGCCGAAGACGAAGTGCATGACCTTTATCTCGACGATACGCCTCTGGCCATTTTGCCCTGTATTACCGTTCACAAGGGTATGGAGCCGTGGTTCCTGACCTGACCGGCGGCACCCCGACAATCCCTGATCCCTTGCCAAATCCGGGCGCTTTCACGTAGCCTTGCGGATAGCGACCAGGGAGTGATGCGATGACGACCAAGTGCGACGCCGATTTGCGAACGTCTTATGCGGCGGATGGTGTTGCGTCCTTGGTCCCACACCGGGTCCCGCCCCGGGTCCCGCCCGTCAGGATGCAAACCCATGCCATCCACCGTCAGTGACATATCCCCACCGCGTGATGCGCACATCCCCTCGGCCAAGAAAGGCTTTGGGGATGAATTGGCGCTGGCCTCGATCCTTGTGATTGATGACGAGCCGGGGATGCGCAACTTTCTGCAAAAGGTACTGACCGGTATCTGTGCCAACGTGCATGTTACGGAAAACACGGCAAACGCTTCGCAGCTTTTGGATGAAAACACCTATGACGTGATCGTGCTGGACAATATCATGCCCGATCAGACAGGCCTCGATTGGTTGGCCGAACAGCGCGAGATCGGGCTTTTCAGCGATGCGATCCTGATCACCGCCCATGCCGATCTGGACACCGCCATTCAGGCGATCCGCGCAGGGGCGAGTGATTTTCTGCTCAAACCGTTCCGGTCCAATCAGGTGCTCAACGCCATTGCCCATTCTTTGGAACGCGCGCGGCTCAGGCGGCAGAATTCGGTGCTTAAACATGAATTGGAGGTGGGGCGCGACGTGCTGAACCATCGCGATGCGCTCTTGGGCAGTTCGGCCGAAATTCAGGCCGTGCGCCAAGAGATTGAGCGCGCCGCCCTGTCGCAATCCCATGCGGTCATTCGTGGCGAAGTGGGGTCGGGCAAGCAGGTGGCCGCGCGGATGCTGCATGCCACCTCAGCGCGCAAAGACAAGCCGTTTGTCTGGCTGAAATGCAACGGCATGACCGAAGAAAGCTTTCAGGAACGGCTTTTTGGTCAGCTAGACAGCACCACGGACGGCCCGCGTTCCGACGCCGAAGGGATTTTGCGCAGTGCGGCGGGGGGCACGCTGTTCCTCGAAGAGGTAGAGATGCTCAGCCCCGGCTGCCAGAACATCCTTGCTGAACTGCTCAGCACCGGGCGGTTCACGCCACTGGGCGCGCGGCGCGGTGTCGACCTGGACATGCGCATCGTCAGTTCCACCCTGCGCCCGTTGACCGAGGCCGCGCAGGACCGGGCGTTTCGGACGGATCTTTATTATCTACTGTCGGTCATTGAACTGGTGTTGCCGCCCTTACGCGAACGGGCCGATGACATTGTGGAGCTCACCTCTTTTTTCTCAGAAACGCTGGCTGCGCAGATGGGGGTAGAGGTGCCTTCATTCTCGGCGCTGGCCCGGCGACGGTTTTTATCCCACGACTGGCGCGGCAACGTGATGGAGCTGCGCAATACGGTGGAGCGCGCCCTGATCCATCACGATTTTGAAAATGCGCTGGGCTCGCACGCCGATCAGTTGGAGGTGGAACCGCTCGCCACAGTGGAACAACGCCATATCCTTGGCGTGTTAGAGGCCTGCAATGGCAACCGGGCAGAGGCCGCCCGACGGTTGGGCGTGGCGCGTAAGACCATTGATCGCAAATGTCAGGCCTGGGGCCTCTGAGGCGATGCGCTCGGTTCGTCTTCGCCTGCTGATCATCGCGCTTTTGCCGCTGATGGTGGTGCTGCCGCTGCTGTTCGGCGTGACCATGGTGCGTTGGATCGACCGCTATAACGATCTGCTGATTGCCAAAGTGGCCAGTGACCTGCGGGTCGCGGAACAGTATTTCGGACGCATTGAGGCAACACAGGCCGCCGAGGTGTCGGCACTGGCGAAATCCGTGGGCTTTGCCCAGGCGGAGCGCCAAGGCCCCGTGGCGCTGTCAGCGTTTCTGGCGCGCCAGCGGGATGCGATGGGGCTGGATTTTCTGGTCTGGAGGTCGGTTTGGGACCCGAACCTGTCAACAGCAGCGCGGGAAGTGGCAATGGCCGCGGCACCCGACGCGCCTATTGCACATCTGGTTTTGCTGAATGAAAACGCGTTGCTGGGCATTTCCAGCGATCTGGCCGAACGCGCTGCGATCTCGCTGGTGCCAACAGAGGCCGCGCGACAGATCGACCGCGACGTAGAAAGCCGTGGCATGTTCATTCTGGCGGCGCACCGGTCCGCGCATGGTGAGGATGTGTTGCTGGGCGGGCGGCTTCTGAACCGCAACCTTGATGTGATCGACACGATGAACGGATTGATCTACCGCGATGAGGACGGTCAGATTTCGCGCACGGGCACCACGACACTGTTTCTGGACGACGTGCGCATTTCTACCAATGTGCGGCTGTTTGAGGGGTCTCGCGCCCTGGGCACGCGGGTCTCAGAAGTGGTCTGGCGACAGGTGATGGAAACCGGCCGCACCTGGCTGGATCGCGCATTTGTGGTCAATGACTGGTATATCTCGGGCTATGTGCCGCTGTCGGATATCTCGGGCAACCGGATCGGGATGCTGTATACCGGCTTTCTTGAAGCGCCCTTCGTGGCGCAGCGCAATACCACCATTGCTGTGCTGATCGTGGCCTTTTTCGCCATCATCGCCTTGTCGATCCCGTTCTTTTTGTGGCTGGCGCGGGGCATCTTTTCCCCGCTTGAACGGATGACCGCCACCATGGCCCGGGCAGAGGCCGGAGCGCTGGATGCCCGGATCGGGACAGTGGGGGAGCAAAATGAAATCGGCGCCGTGGCGCGGCATCTGGATCGCCTGCTTGATCAGGTGGAGGAGCGCGATGCGTCCTTGCGCGACTATGCCGAGAACCTCAATGATCTGGTGGAACAGCGCACTGAAGAATTGCGAGAAGCCAACCGCAAGTTGGAGGCGACATTCGCCAAGCTGGTCATGTCTGAAAAGCTGGCCACCGTGGGGGAGATCACGGCCGGGGTCGCCCATGAGATCAATAACCCCGTGGCCGTCATTCAGGGCAATCTGGAAATTATTCGCCGCGATCTGCCACCCGATCAGGCCGCGGACCTGAAGACAGAGTTCGACCTGATTGATGCCCAGGCCCATCGTATCAACATCATCGTGGGCAAACTTCTGAACTTTACCCGGCCCGAGGAGATGTCTGATCTGACCACCACGATAGAGGCCAGCAAGGCGGTCGAGGATGCGATGGTTCTGGTGGCAGCCGATCTGCGCAAACACAAAGTGGACACGAAGCTTGATCTGGCGCCCACGCCGCGCTTCCGCGTGGTAGAGACGGAGTTGCAGCAGGTCATTGTGAACCTTGCGATCAACGCCGCGCAGGCCATGGATACCGGTGAGGATGCTCAGCACGGGGCCGGGCGAGGGGCAGGTGGCGTGCTGACCATTCGCACGCAGCCGGCAGAAAGAGACGGCGAGATGGGGGCCGAGATCGTGGTCGAAGACACAGGCCCCGGTATTCCGCCCGATCGCATCGACAGCGTCTTCGATCCGTTCATGACATCAAAGCTGGGCACAGGGTCAGGATTGGGGCTGTCGATTTCACAAACATTGGTGACCCGAGTCGGCGGTTTGATCACGGTCAGCAGCCCGAAAGGCAAGGGGGCGGTGTTTTCGGTGTGGTTTCCTGCAGCGGACAATTTGTCCCCCGTTGCCGTGGAGCCTGCGCAATAAGTGGACAATTTGACCGTGCTGCAGCCATAGCGAGGCCTGTCGAAGGGACATTTTGACCTTTCCGCGATGCGGCATAAAACCATAACTAACTGATAAATAATAATAAATTCTTGACGCGCAAGTGGGGTGCGACATACCGTCAATGCATCGCCGTAGGGTGAAGGTACCAATACA
>JBCCAJ010000258.1:0-4688 GCA_039814845.1 Pseudomonadota bacterium
CCGGATGTGAAAACGGTTCTGTCGGCAAATGACGCCTATTGGGGCAAAGATGAATTCCCGCTGGAAGTGAGCGAGATTGTCTACACACCGATCCAGAACGCCGCGACACGCGTCGCCGCGCTTTTGTCGGGTGAGGTGGACTTCATTCAGGACGTGCCGGTGCAAGACCTTGGCCGCGTAGGTGAAACCGATGGTCTGGTCGTAAAGACCGCCCCACAGAACAGGGTGATCTTCTTCGGCATGAACCAAGGTGCAGATGACATTGAAAATGACAATGTGGACGGCGCGAACCCGCTCTCAGATGTGCGCGTGCGTCAGGCGATGTCCATGGCCATCAACCGCGATGCGATCCAGAAGGTGGTGATGCGAGAGCAATCGGCGCCTGCGGGCATGATCGCCCCACCTTTCGTCAATGGCTGGAACCAGGCGATGGACAGCTCTTCGGCCACCGACGTGGACAAAGCCAAGACGTTGATGGCCGATGCAGGCTATGGCGATGGCTTTTCCATTCAGCTTGATTGCCCCAATGACCGCTACGTCAATGATGAGGCGATCTGTCAGGCCGCCGTGGGCATGCTGGCACAGGTGGGTGTGACGGTGAACCTCAACGCCCAACCCAAGGCGCAGCACTTCCCGCTGATCCAGAACAGCCAGACGGATTTCTATATGCTGGGCTGGGGTGTTCCGACTTACGATTCGGAATACATTTTCAACTTCCTCGTCCACACCCGTGGCGATGAGCGTGGCAGTTGGAACGGCACGGGCTTCTCAAACTCTGATACCGATGCCAAGATCGTATCGCTGGCGTCCGAGACGGATCTGGATGCCCGCAACACCACGATCAATGACATCTGGACCGTGGTGCAGGATGAACAGCTTTACATCCCGATCCACCACCAGGTGCTCAACTGGGGCATGACGGGCGCCGTTGGCACCGAGGTGAGCCCGGAAGATGATCCGAAATTCAAGTTCTTCACGATGAACTGATAAAATGACTTGGCGGCGGCCTTTGACGGGGCCGCCGCTTTTGCTATTGCCGTAGCGGGAACACGGCTGGGGATTGGCTGAAATGTTTGGCTATATCATGCGACGCGTGGCGCAATCGGCGCTGGTGCTGCTTGCGGTGGGGTTCGTCGCCTTCGCCATGTTCCGCTTTGTGGGCGACCCCATCGACAACATGCTGGGCCAAGAACGCACGCTGGAGGACATCGCACGCTTGCGCGCGCAGCTTGGCCTCGATGACAATTTTTTCGTGCAGTATTACCGCTTCCTCGAACAGGCCGTGCAGGGCAATTTCGGGCTAAGCTACCGACAAGGGCGTGAAGTGTCCGAGATCTTGCTCGAACGTCTGCCCGCGACATTAGAGCTGGCGTTTGTGTCTGGTGCGCTGGCGCTTTTTGGGGGGATTGTGCTTGGCATTTTCACGGCCATCCGCAAACGCGGCATGTCATCCAACATCATCATGTCCGTGTCGCTGATCGGTGTGTCATTGCCGACTTTCCTGATCGGAGTTCTGCTGATTTACTTATTTTCCGTGGGCGTGAATGTCAGCATCTTCGGTTGGTCCTTCAATACGTCATTGGGTCTGCCCAGTTTCGGACGCGGCGAAGTGACGGAGATCGGCGGCTGGACCACGGGTTTTCTTACAGAAAGCGGACTGAAGGCGCTTGTATTGCCTGCAATCACGCTGGGCCTTTACCAGATGACCCTGATCATGCGGCTGGTGCGGACTGAAATGCTGGAGGTGTTGCGCATGGATTACATCCGCTTCGCCCGCGCCCGGGGCATCCGATCCCGCGTGATCAATTTCCGCCATGCGTTGAAAAACACCCTGGTGCCGGTGATCACGATCACGGGGTTGCAACTGGGTTCCATCATCGCTTTCGCCATCATCACCGAGACGGTGTTCCAATGGCCGGGCGTCGGGCTTTTATTTATCAATGCGGTCCAGTTCGTGGATATCCCGGTGATGGCCGCCTACCTGATGATGATTTCGGTGATGTTCGTGGGCATCAACCTGATCGTCGACATGCTTTACTTTGCGATTGACCCACGGCTGCGCGTGGATCGGGGAGGTTCCTGATGCCAGATACATCTTTACCTGATGCTCCGATGCCCGATGCCAAGCCCGAGATGGGAAAACTCGCCCGCTGGTGGGACAGCGATTTCATGTATTCCTTCCGCCACGCGCCTGTGGCGATGGTGTCATTTTTCGTGGTGGCGGTCCTTGTCTTGGCGGCGGTTCTGGCCCCGTTGATTGCCCCGTTTGATCCGTTCAACCCGGCCACGCTGAACCTGATGAATGGCTTCACCCCGCCGGGGGAGGCAAATGCTTTTACCGGTGAAAGCTTCCTTTTGGGCACGGATGACCAGGGGCGGGATGTATTCTCCACCATCCTTTACGGTATGCGCATCTCGCTCTTTGTGGGGTTTTCTGCGGTGCTGCTGGCCATGGTGTTGGGCGTGTTTCTGGGGCTGGTCGCGGGCTATGTGGGTGGGTGGGTCGAGACGATCATCATGCGCGTCGCCGATGTGCAGCTGACCTTCCCGTCGATCCTTGTGGCCATGCTGATCTTCGGGATTGCGAAGGGGATCACGCCGGCAGAATACCGCGATCAGATGGCAATCTGGGTGCTGATCCTTGCCATTGGCCTCAGCGATTGGGTGCAATTTGCCCGTGTGGTGCGCGGCACGACGCTGGTGGAAAAGAACAAGGAATATGTGCAAGCCGCGAAGCTGATTGGCCGCTCACGTCTGTCGATCATGCTGCGCCATATCCTGCCCAACGTGCTGAGCCCCGTGCTCGTGATCGCGACAATTTCTCTGGCGCTGGCCATCATTGCCGAGGCGACTCTCAGCTTTCTCGGCGTGGGCGCGCCGCCTACAAAACCATCGCTTGGCACGCTGATCCGCATCGGTCAGGAATTCATGTTCTCGGGCGAATGGTGGATCCTGCTGTTCCCCGCGGCGACACTGCTTGCGCTGGCGCTTTCAATCAACCTTTTGGGCGATTGGCTGCGCGACGCCTTGAACCCGAGAATGCGGTGACGCGAGGTCTCGTTATCACGACCCAAAATTTTTCAAAAATTTTGCCGCCAACGTTGGCGGCAATTTTTTTAAAAAAATTGCATGGCTGCAGAGGCGCGTTTACGCCCCGTCCTTGGGCTTCACCTTCGTAGCCCATTCCCGGTCACCCTCAAGCTCCGGCAATGGCGTTCCGACGCGGTCTCGATGGATGTGCACTTTAGCAATGAAATTGGCCGAAACCGGCGCCGTCACGAAAAGGAACACCAGGATCAGGATTTCGTTCAACGACCCGTCCGCATGATGGAACGCGTAGATCATGGAGGCGGTCAGGATGCTGCCCACCCCCAGCGTCCCGGCCTTCGTCGGCGCATGAAGCCGAGACATGGGGTTGGTCAGTTTCACCAAACCATAGCCACCCACCAAAGTAAAAATCGCCCCGATGATCAACAAGGCAGCGACAATAATCTCAATCGGATCCGTCCCGTTCATTCGATCACATCCCGGCGCAAAAGGAAGCGCGCAAAGGCCACGGTTGACACAAAACCCAGCATCGCGATCAGAAGCGAGGCTTCAAAATACATCTGCGTTTCCTTGGCGATCCCGTAAAGCACGATAAGCGACACCGCGTTGATCGAAATCGTATCGAGAGACAGAACCCGGTCGCCCAGGTAAGGCCCGCGCAGCAGGCGGATCATCGACAGCACCATCGTCAGCGCGACAGCCCCGAAGGCGATGTAAAGCGCATAGGTCATCAGCATGGGAAAATCTCCATCAGGCGGGCTTCGTAGCGTTGTTTGATTTCATCGCGCACCGCATCTGGATCCGGCGCATCCAGCGCATGGACAAGAAGCGATGTACCATCTTCCGACAGGTCGGCAGACACTGTACCGGGGGTCAAGGTGATGGTGCTGGCCAGGACCGCGATAGCCTCGGGCGTGCGCAGTTCCAGAGGGATACTGACCCAGTTGGGCTGCATCTTTTCATTGCTTTTGAACAGCACGATAATAGCCACCTGGACATTTGCCACGATGATATCCCAGATCACCAGACCGAAATAGCTAAAGAGCCGCCAAGGCCGCGTGATAGGGGGCCGTTCGGGCCAGTAGGCGGATGTCATGGCGGGGATAATGATGCCCAGGATCAAGCCAAAGGCCACAGCGCCTTGACTGGGACGGTTTACCAATAGACACCAGACCAGCGTCAGCAGGATCGTCAGCAACGGATGCGGGAAAACCTTGCGCAGGAATGTCATGATCCTTGGCCCTCCTCTTGGGTGTTATCATAGGCCTCTGCCCCGTCACCCTTGTCACCATGTTCTTCCTTGCCTTCGTATTTGATCACCTTACCCGGCGTCTCAAGGACAATGGAAATATAGGGCTCCGGCGCGAAAAGCTGTGCAGCGGTCGCGTTCAGATAACGGTTGATGGGGCCTGCGAACACCGTCACCAGCACGATGGCGGACAGAAGCGTTCCGATGGCCACCATAGGCAGCGCGCCTTGTGTCTGAGCAGGGGCCTCCGACACGCCCTCCATCGGCGCGTGGGCCTTCCAAAAAAGGACGCTGCCCGCACGTGAAAAGCCCACTACTGCGATCAGGCTGGAGCTGAGGATCACCGCCCAGACCCAAGCCATGCGCGGATCAGCCAAGGCCGCATCCAAGA
>JBCCAJ010000456.1:0-2528 GCA_039814845.1 Pseudomonadota bacterium
CAAAACCGGAATTTGACGCGCTCGCCCAGGGCGAGCTGACCGCTGACCCCACCATTTACCTTTGCGCCATGGATCGCGGCCTGCCCGGCCCCACGCCTGCGCTAGAACGCTTTGAAACAATCGCGAACGCCCCACCCGTGCCAGATGACACACCTGAGGAGGCAACCCCATGCCCGACACGTACCGTTCAGACGCTCAAGACCTTCGATCTGACTTTCAACCCGGAACCGACCACGATGACGACGCCCGCCGCCTTCTCCGCGCTTTTCCCGGGGACGAACGGATCGCTCTACGGGCAGAGCCCGCATGGAATGACGGCGGCGCTCAGTCGCCCGACGTCGCGAACGGCGTTGCGGGGGCTTTATCTGGTGGGCGGTGGGGCCCATCCGGGGGCGGGGGTGCCGATGGCAACCCTCTCCGCCAGGCACGCGGCCGCGGCGATCTTGAGCGACCAAATTTCAACCTCGCCGTCCCGCCAAACGGCTACGCGTGGTGGTATGTCGACGGCATCGCGGATAGCGGGCCCGATGAAGCGCCGCGCGCCATCTCCATCATCGGGTTCATAGGGTCGGTTTTTTCGCCCTGGTACGCCTGGTCAGGCCGCCGCGCCCCGGAAAACCATGTTTGCATCAATGTGGCGACCTACGGGCCGGGCGGGCGTTTTACCATGACAGACCGAGGCCAAAGCGCGCTGCGGCAATCCGTGGATGAGTTCACCGTGGGGCCATCCGCAATGTCCTGGCAGGGCGACAAGTTGGTGATCGACATAAATGAAATGGGTGCGCCACCGATGGTGGCACCGGTGCGTGGGCGTGTGGTTGTGACCCCGTCTGCCGTGACCGATGTGGAGGTGCCTCTGACACCCGAGGGCACCCATATCTGGCGCCCCTTCGCCCCAAGCGCGCGGATCAGTGTGGATCTCGACACCAAGGGGTGGCATTGGGAGGGGCACGGCTATTTCGACGCCAATTTCGGCACCCGTGCGCTGGAACAGGATTTCACCTATTGGACGTGGGGCCGGTTTCCGCACAAAAGCGGCGCAAGCTGCTTTTACGATGCCACACGCATGGATGGCAGTCAGCTGGCGCTCGGTGTGCACTTCAACGAACAGGGAGAAGCTCAGGTCATGGATCTGCCGCCTAAAACCGCGTTCCGACGCAGCCTATGGGCGGTGCATCGCGAAACCCGCGCGGATGCGGGCTTCAAACCCTATCAAGTGCAGAACATGCTGGATGCGCCCTTCTACAGCCGCTCTTCGATCCGCACGCAACTGGATGGAGAGGTCTGCGAAGGCGTGCATGAGGCGCTCGATTTGCAGAGGTTCCGGTCCCCGCTCCTGAAACCCATGCTCGCCGTACGCGTGCCGCGGCGCGCTGGCTGGCGGTTCGGCTAAAAGATTCAATGCCTCCGGCGGGGATATTTTTGGCCAAAAGAAGCATCCAAACGTGTTTCTTTTGGCTAAAAGTATCGCTGGGGCGTTGAAACTAAAGGTTTCAACGTGGGGCAGAGCCCCATGGCGGCCTAACCGTTTTGCGCAGCCTCTGGGTTCAACCGAATGACCGACAGGTTCAACGCACCCGCAATGGTGACCCAGATGATATAAGGGACAAACATCAGCCCGGCCCAAATATCCAGGGCCCACAGCGCGACCGTCGTGACCACAACCGATAGCCAAAGCACGGCCAGCACAACCATCCCGGCTTTCAATTTTTGCAACCCAAAGAACACCGGCGTCCACAGCGCATTGACCGCGATTTGCAACGACCACAGCGCCAAGGCCACGCCGTTGCCCGGCAGCGCGCCAACGCGCGCGCCCGCAGCAGCCATCAGCAGGTAAAGCGACGTCCAGGCCAGCGGAAAAAGCCAGTTGGGCGGGGTCCAATCCGGTTTTTCAAGCCGCTCATACCATTCACCGGGCGGAAAGATCGCGCCCATGGCACCCGCCGCCACGCAAGCCCCTAGAAAAATCGAAAACAAAAGCCAGAACATCGCGCTAACGCACCCCTTTCGCAACAGTAGCCAAGGCCGCGTTTCGTTCTTGATCGCGCGTTTTCAGCCCTGCCATGGTGGCGAGAATTCCATCGCTCCAGTCCGAGGTCGAAGCTGCGGGCGCGGCGGCTGCATTCACCAAAAACGCGGTCTCTGGCAGGGTTGCGGCATGAATAAGCGCCGAGCGCGGCATGAACGTCGTGCCAAAGCTGCGGGCCAGTGACACCATCAGCCAGCCCAGTTTTTGCCCATCCGTCGTGTAGGCCCGGTGGTTGATCGCGTCATAGTCGAGCCGACGCACCTCTTCCCCGATACCCGCATAGATGTACCGCGCCGCGAAAATGCCGGGGCGGCAATCAAGCGGCAGCGCCCCAACACCCGATTCAGATCGTCGGTAGAGTCGGTCCGCCTCTTTCAGCAGGCGCCGCTCCAGCCGTTCCAATTCCGGCGTCATTTGCGGGTCGGCCAGAAACGCATCCGGCGTGATACCCATCTCGTCAAGCCATTCCAACGGCAGGTAAAGCCGCCCCTCGCGGGCA